>JAAUTF010000423.1 GCA_012031775.1 Candidatus Altimarinota bacterium
GCCCCGCAAGCGCACCCGCGCCGACAAAGCCGAGTCCGACAGCGCCGCCGCGCACTTTGGCCGAGGCGGATACACGCATTGCAGAAAAGATCAAAGAGCGTTTGGGCCGATGATACTGGCACAACAACGCGGTGGGATCGCACTGAAGCGATCCCGACCGCGTTGTTGTGTTAAAACGAGATCGCCTTTTCGCCGAGTTGCGTGCCTGGCCAGATCCGGATCGCGCGGTCGAAGCGGTTGTCGGGGCCAATAACGCAGTTATCGCTGATAATTGCCCCACCATCGACGACTGTTTTTGCACCGATCTGGTTGTTGTGGCCGAGCACACAGCTGCGCAAGCTGGCTCCCTCGCCGATCGTATTGCCGTCCCAGAGCACCGCCGCGTCGATCGTGGCCTCGCTGCCGATGCTGCAATGCGCGCCAATAACCGTAGGGCCGATCAGGCGCGCCCCGCGCTCGATCTTTGTACCGGCACCGATGACAACCGGGCCTGAGATCAAGGCGCTCGGGTGGATGTCCACATCGCCCTGAGCCCAGACACGCGGCGCGATTTCTGCGCCGCGAATGTGGTAGTTCGCTTTGCCGACCAGAATATCGTGATGGACTTCAAGGTAAGTCTGCGGCTTGCCGATATCCGTCCAGTAGGCGCGCGAGGGGTAGCCGAACATGGCATCGCCGGTCTGCAAGACAACGGGAAAGAGGCCGCGCTCGAACATATAATGCTGGTTCGGCGGCACATACCGGAAGACATCCGGCTCGATGATATACGTACCTGCATTGATCAGGTTGGTGGTAATATCTTCGGGGCGCGGCTTTTCTAAGAAGCGCTGCACGCGCTGCTCGCCGTCCATCTCCACCAGGCCGAACTGGGTCGGATCTTCCACCGGGGTGAGCGAGATCGTCACCTTGCTGCCCTGCTCGCGGTGAAAAGCCAGCATCCCTTGCAGGTCGAGGTCGGTCAGCACATCGCCGTTAAAAATAAACGTGGTGCCATCGAGTAGATGTTCAACATTCTTCACCGCTCCGGCGGTGCCGCGCGGCTCAGGTTCTTCGACGATGTGCAATTTGAGGCCGAGCTGTTCGCCGTCGCCAAGCGCGGCACGAAAGCGGTCGGCGAGATACTGGACAGCGAGCACTACCTCATCGATGCCCTGCTCACGCAAGCGCATCAGCATCGCCTCGATAAAGGGCTGGTTGATGAGCGGGATCATCGGCTTGGGGGTGTTGCAGGTCAGAGGGCGCAAACGGGTACCGAGACCACCGACCAGAATGACGGCTTTCATAAGATGATATCCTCGCGTTCTACGCTCTAAGCAAGCGATAAGGCACGTGACGGCTGTGACGGCATCGCTGCTCCCATGGCTCGATGCCGCCCTCATTAGGTGGAATTCCTACGATAGATTTTTTGCTGTGTGCTCACGCCAATAGGCGAGCACATCGTGCAGTGTCTGCTCAAGCGTATACTGCGGCTGCCATCCAGTGCATTCCTGGAGCCGTCGACAGTCGGCGGTGACCACTGGAATATCGATCGGGCGCATCAGTGCCGGATCGGGGCGAATTTCAACGTGGCACGTGCTCAAGCTGAGCAGTAGATCGAGGATGTGGCGCACGGTGACGCCGCGCCCGGTGCCGATATTGTACACGGCAGCGGCCTCACCGTGTTCGACGACGAGGGTATAGGCGCGTACGATATCGCGCACATCGGTAAAATCGCGGTAGGCACCGAGATTGCCGACGTTGATCACCGGTGCTTGCAAGCCATATTCGACCCGTGCGATCTGGCGGGCGAAGGAGGCGGTGACAAAGCGCTCGTTCTGACGCGGGCCGATATGGGTGAAAGGCCGCACACGTACAATGTCGAGGTCGTGGCTGAGCGCGTACTGCTGCGCGAGCAAACTCTGCGCTGCCTTGCTGACGCCGTAGGGGCTGATGGGGCGCAGCGGTGTATCTTCGTTTAGCGGTTGAGCGCTGGCACTGCTTGCGCCATATTCCTCGTTGGTGCCCACGACGAGCACACGGCAGGGCAGACGACAGGCGATCAGCGCCAGAAAAATGTGTAATGCCCCAAACGTATTGCTACGCAGTGTACCGGCCGGATCGCGGAATGATTCGGGGACAAAGGGCTGCCCAGCCAGGTCGGTAGATCACCTGTGGCTGCACCTCACCGATGGCCTGCTGCATCGCCTCCGGGTCAATCGGGTCGACCGAGAGGAGACGAACGCGTTCGCGCAGTTGCGGCAGTGCGAGCGACGTTCCGCGTGAGAAACCCCAGAGATCTATGTTACCTCTTGCCAACAGGTATTCGGCGAGATGACCGCCAACAAAACCGTTGATACCGGTGATGAGCACACGCATAAAGCTGCTCTTGATTATAGCCCTACAATAAGGTTTTGTAGCAAATTGATGCTGCGGGCGGCACAGCCGCGCGCAGCGCTACCAACAGGATAGTAATTTTAAACGGTTTGTGAAGAAGCTTGTGTCGTCGTGCGCGGCGTAGTGGTACACGACGACATGGCCCCGAACAGAACCTGGAGTGCTACCTGAACAAACCGTTTGCGACCGAGGCCAAGATTGCCAAAATAAGCTTGGTAATCGTGATAGACTATGTGCAATACATTGACGCGATTTGTGCAATATGATACAATATAAATGCAATTTTAGCACACTTCAGCATCAACTCATCGGGCAACGCTCCAGCTAGCAGTTGACAGTTTTGCAATCTGTCTTGTAGGCCGAGAGGTTGCCCATTATGTGTTTGAACACCTGGAGTGATCACGCGCGCAGAGAGGCGAACGGTTCCTATGGCACAGCAAAATTTCCTGACACAATTTTCTGACAAGCCGCGCTATAACACGAAAGCTGTCGCACAGGAGACAGGCGTGCCAGCGGATACCTTTCGGGCCTGGGAGCGCCGTTATGGCGTGCCGCGCCCGCAGCGTACTGAGGGCGGGCATCGGCTGTATTCCGAGCGCGACATCGCGACAATCCGCTGGCTGCGCGACCGCACTGCGGAGGGTCTGACGATCAGCCAGGCGATAGCGCTGATGACGGACGGCAGCGAAGGCAACCTCTCGTGGCTGAGCACGGCTGTCGATACCGAGCCGCACACTTGGGAGCGCCTCAACAGCCGCCTGCTGGCCGCGCTTGTGGATTTCGACGCAACACGTTCGGAGCAGATCCTCGGCGAGGCCTTTGCGCTCTACCCGCTGGAGGAAGTGTTCTTGAAGCTGGTGCAGCCGGTGATGGTCGAGATCGGTGAGCAGTGGCACAACGGGCGGCTTACCGTCACCGCCGAGCACTTCGCGACGCAGTTTGTCCGGCGTAAGCTTTCGGGGCTGTTTAATACATACAACATCACCGACGGGCGCGGGCTGATACTGATCGGCTGTGCGCCGAGCGAACAGCACGATCTGGGGGCATTGATGCTCTCGGTCTTTCTGGTGCGCCATGGCTGGCAGGTGATCTACCTTGGCCCGGAAGTGCCACAGAAGGATCTGGTGGAAACAGTGCGCCAGCTTCAGCCGGACATGGTGCTGATGGCGGCTTCGACAACGGAGACTGCGCTGCAATTGCTCGAAGTTGGGCGTAGTATTGCAACGTTGCGCCGCCATATCCACACTTCGGCTATGGTGGCCGTGCCTTCAACCTGAACCCGATGCTCTGCCAGAAAATGCCGGGCGTTTTCTGGGCAAGGATGCGCAAGAAGCTGTCGATGCGGTGGCCGATTTGATCGGCAGTAATCGGTAGCAACCTGCAGATAAGCTGTCTACGAGCTTCTTTGTAAACCTAGTAGGGCTGTCATAGACCAGATTTGCTGCTGTTTTTGCGTCGCAAAAACAGCAGCAAATCTTTTTCCAGGGCATATTACGTTGCGCGAGAGTCGTAGCTGACGTATTATAAGAGGGAATGCCTTGTCGATGCACAGGAGTGCCGTGTGTCGTTGAAACCTCTTCCCGCGCTCGCGCTACCGCCGGGCAGCGATCGTATCGCTCAACCGCTCCCAGCCGAAGAGCAGCTCGCGCCGCTCTTGCGCCTCGCGGAAGCTAAACATCTCTCGTTCTCCGACGACGACGGCCCGCCCCATTCGCCGCAATCGTTGGCCGATGCGTATGTCTTCTGCCGCCGCATGATCCGCCGTCACTCCAAAAGCTTTTTCTTCAGCACCCAATTTCTTCCCGCAGAAAAGCGCAGTGCGGTGCGAGCTTTTTACGCCTTCTGTCGCACCACCGACGACACAGTGGACGATGCGAGCGACGATCCGGCGCACGCTTTGGCGGCGTGGATCTACCATGTGCGCGCTGTGCGACCCGACCCGCAGAACCCCGTTTTGCTCGCCTGGCACGATACGCGGGCGCGCTATCGTGTGCCGGGGCGGCTTGAAAACGAGTTGCTGGCCGGCGTGGCCATGGATCTATCGATCGATCGCTACGCAAGTTTTGCTGATCTCTGGCTTTACTGCTACCGTGTGGCCTCGGTGGTTGGCTTGATCAGTATGCATATCACCGGCTATGCTGAAGGCGCGGCGGCCTATGCGATCAAGCTCGGCGTCGCCTTGCAGCTCACCAATATTTTGCGCGATGTGGGCGAGGACGCAGCGCGCGGACGTGTCTATCTGCCCCAGGAAGAACTGCGCCGCTTCGGCCTCTGCGACGACGACATTTTGCAGGGGCGTTACGATGAGCGCTTTTGTGCGCTGATGCAATTTCAAATCGTGCGCGCCCGTCGTCTCTATGCCGAGAGTTTGCCCGGTGTCGCATTACTGCCCGTCGATAGTCGTTTTGGTGTCGCTGCCGCCGGTATCGTCTATCGTGGCATTCTCGACAAGATCGAGGCCAATAAGTACGATGTTTTCGCCCGGCGCGCTATGTGCCGCTGAACGAGAAGCTACGTATGCTGCCTGGTATCTGGCGAACGGTGCAGCGCAGCGGGCGCGTGGTAGAATGAGATTAGAGGTTACAGATTATAGCGTCAGCGTGTGGCACGCTGGCGCTTACTCCTGAACATGGTAACTGCAACGCTTTCCCAACCGAGGCGCGCGCCGCAGAGTTGGCCGCGCTGGATTTTCGATACACTGCTCTGGGTGCTCTTGTTAGGCCCGGTTATCTCGCCGCTCTTTCGCGCTACCGGCCTGCCGTTGATCGCAGACGCTGGTTTGCTGGCGCGCGACCTGCTCAGTGTTTATGTATGCCCGACGCCGGAGCGGAGCTATATGCTGCTCGGCCTGCCGATGGCAGTCTGCGCGCGTTGCTGGGGGGCTACGATTGGGCTCTGGGCGGCGCGCCTGAGCGTGGCGGCGCTGGAAGGCTCGGCACCGCCGCTATGGTTACGCCCACTTCGGGTATTGCGTGGGTTCGACTGGCGGCTGCGCTTCATCTTGTGCGCGCTACCATTTTTGCTCTGGCCGCTGGAGATCATCGGCGCAGGGCAGGGCTGGTGGTTTGCGCCGCTCTGGCTGCTGTTGCTTAACGGCGCGCAGGCCGGTTTCGCTGCTGGCCTCTTCTTTTGCTCGGCCTGGCCGGGCATGTGGGAACCACGGGCAAAGGGTGTGTAACGGCACAGCATGCTGTGCCGTTACACACCCTTTGCCCCTTCTCTCT
>JAAUTF010000424.1 GCA_012031775.1 Candidatus Altimarinota bacterium
GGCCTCGGCCACCACAGGTGTGCGCTGAGCGCGGTGGCCCCACCCCGCCCCACTCCCGAACCGGAGGGTGAAACACCGCAGCGCCGATAGTACTGGCGGGTTACCCGCTGGGAGCGTAGGTCCGCGCACCTGACCACCACAACGCGCCGCTCACGACATCTCGTGAGCGGCGTTTTTGTTTATGGTTTCGGGTTGGCAAGAAGGGCAGAAAAAGGTAATCTGTTGGCCAAGCATCGTGCGTATGATTGGTGTCTTGCAGCGAGGGCAAGGTTGCCCGCCCTGGCCATATACACATCGTCTTTGACGTGCAGCACCCCGTTTCCCGCTAAGATCGGTCATGGTACCACGAAGATTTATGCCTTCCCGAAGCACATAGAGTATTGCTGCACAAAGCTGTTCACCTTCGTAACTGCTGAGCGAACCAGCGATGCGAAGCGGGTTAATGCGGGCGTGCCAGAAGCTTTCATCTGCATCGCGGTTGCCTAGACCTGCTAAGATACGTTGGTTGAGTAGTGTACTTTTTAACTTTCCCCTTCGCCCATGTAACACTTTGAGCAATAATTCCGGACTGAAATGCGGGTCAAGTGCCTCTGGCCCAAGATCGTTCAGCCGTAGTTTCTGCTGTACTTCAAGCATCGGCCCCGCAGAGGCCCGTGCATACCCTAGCCGGTCGAGGAAATGCAGTTCTGCACCATCTTCTAACTGATAACTAATGAGTGTCTCGACGGTTGGAGCCACGTGAGTAGGATACAAACGCAGGGTACCGTGGAGCATACAATGCATCTCTAACAAAAGGTTGTTTTCCAGAGTACAGAGCATATGCTTGGCGCGTCTCACGATGTGCGTAAAACGCTGCCCCGCCAATAAAGTTGTAAACTGCGCTGGCTCAGGGAAGCGTACCACTTCGGGCAGCGTAACTCTTACTTCTTTGATCGCTCTCCCCGGTAGCTGCTCGTTCATGTCGCGCACGAGAATTTCTACTTCTGGTACTTCGGCCATCGCTGCTTTCCTATATATTGTAATTCTGAATAGGTTGTATAGTAATCCTAAATGGTTTGTGGAGAAGCGTGGGTCGTCGTGCGCGGCGTCGCCGCGCACGACGACCCACTTCTGACCACAACCTGTTTAGGATTGCTATAGTACGAGCTGTGTTGTCGTGCGCGGTGTAGCTGGGCACGACAATACAAACTTCTTGATAGAAGCCTTGCAAGCTGCTTGCCATTCAGACAGCCTCAGCTTAGATCGGGTCGACGCACGCAGACGACGATCGAGCGCGCTCCAACTTTGTAGGCACTATCGCTGAGCACGATCTCATTGCCGAGTTCGCAAATATCGTCCGGAGCATCGAGCGCGGTGTCGAGTACGCGGTGCCACTCGCCAGCTTTGCCCTCTTGGATGACAAAGGTGAGCGGTTGCCAATAGAAATTGCACATTACATAGATATCTTCGTCGTGGCAACTGCTGCCGTGGAGGCAATATGCAAGCGTGTGCGAGTTGCGTGATAGATCGACATATTTGCCGACGCCATACCAGCGAATGTCATCGCGCCAGTAGGTGCTACGCCCGATCGAGCGATGGGCCTTGCGAAAGGCGATGAGCTGCTTAAAGAAGCGGAACATGTCTTCATTTTTCGCCAAGAGATCCCAGTCGAGCCAGGTAATTTCATTATCCTGGTTGTAGGGATTATTGTTGCCGCGCTGAGTGTTTAAAAACTCATCTCCGGCACAAAACATTGGCGTTCCGTTAGCCAACATTAACAAGGTAATGAAGTTCTTTACCTGGCGACGGCGCAGCATAAGCACTTCGGCGGGCGCACCAGCATCACCTTCCCAACCGCAGTTCCAGCTCAAGTTGTCGTTGGTGCCGTCGGTGTTGAAATGGCCGTTGGCTTCATTGTGTTTCTGGTTATATGCGACCAAATCGTAGAGGCAGAAACCATCGTGGGCGGTGATGAAGTTGACGCTCTGGTAGGGCCGATACGTCTCCTGAAGGCTGTCTGGGAAGAGGTCATCG
This sequence comes from Candidatus Altimarinota bacterium, assembly GCA_012031775.1. Lineage (GTDB taxonomy): Bacteria > Chloroflexota > Chloroflexia > Chloroflexales > Chloroflexaceae > JAAUTF01. Next base: position 2,014 of record JAAUTF010000424.1, read on the forward strand.
CTGCCATAGAGACGTGTCATCAGTGCGGGTATCTTGTCGGCATCGCCTTTGACCACAGAGCGAATATCGTCACGGAACTTTCCGTTCCACTGACGCCAGGCCAGGCCGGGAAAAGCGCGTCCAAGCAAGTAGCTGGAGATGTCCCATGCTTCGGCGATAAGGCGCACATCGTGCTGGTAGGCGAGCAGGCTGATTTCGCTGATGATCGGTGGTGAAATAAGGTCGATCTCGCCCTCACTGGTGCGGGCGAAGATCGAGGCCAAATCGAAGCGGAAGCCGTCGATGTGCATCTCGTCGATCCAGTGGCGCAGGCTGCGCAGTATGAGCGAGCGTGGTGCGATATGGCCAGTACGAAATGTATTGCCGCAGCCGGTATCGTTGCGATAGAAGCGCCGATCGTTAGTCAACAAATAATAGGTACGGTTGTCGACGCCACGGAAGCTGTAATTTGGCCCGTTCTCATCGCCTTCACAGGTGTGGTTATAAACGACATCAAGCCATACTTCAATGTCGGCCTCGTGAAAGGCCTTGACCATGGCGCGAAACTCGTTGTTCGGATCGTCACCAGCATAAGCTTTGTGCGGTGCGAAAAAGTTCAGCGTCATGTAGCCCCAATAATTGCCCTCGTGCGGGTCGAACTGGTGAACTGGCAGAAGCTCGACAACGGTGACACCAAGCTCTTTCAAATATGGTATTTTTTCGATCAGGCCGCTGAACGTACCGCGCTTATCAGGTGACACACCGGAGTTCGCGCGTGCGGTGAAACCTCTGACGTGCAGTTCATAAACGACGGTATCGTGGGTGTGGCGTGGGCGCGGGTCTTCGCCCCAGTTGAACCCGTGATTTTGGCGCGGCAACACGCCCAGTGGAGCTTTGCCATCGTTGCGGCCAGGTCTACGAGCTGCGTCGCGGCTAAAGTCGGGCGGGAAGAACACGTCCCCGGCGTAAGGGTCGAGCAGCACTTTCTCGGGGTCGAAGCGATGGCCAAGCGAGGGATCGAACGGCCCTTCAATACGATAAGCGTACAATGATGCACCATTGATATCGCTCTGGGGTATCCAGCAGTGCCAGATGCGCCCGGTCTTATTGAATTGCGGGTTAAAATGATAAATATAGACGGGGTTAACCGGGTCTGCCTCGGTGTAGAACAGCAGTGTGACAGCAGTCGCGTAGCGCGTGTAGAGGGCGAAGTTAAAGGCGTTTCTGGAAGCTGCCCAGGTAGCGCCTAACGGTGATGGTGTTCCTTCGACGGCTTCCCAGGCATCGACAACGTGCAGCGCTCCGAGCTGCTGGCTCATACACGAGGTACCTTTAGCTAAAATACAGAAGAGGTGATCATCTTGTGCGTTGCGATGACTAATACATTGCAACGTACAACAATATCCCTTTCTGGCGCGATAAAAGACGGCGGTGATCTCACCGCCGTCACGATTGTACGCGAGAAGCCGGTCGAGTGTCAAAGATAGCGATTACAAGCGGCGGGTTGCGCCGGTGTATGCATCGTTCGGCTGTGCTTGCGGCTCCGGTGCTGGATTGCCCGGCGTCACTTTACGAGCGCGGTTGCTATTCAGTGTATCAACCCATTTCTCAGCGTAGGCCAGCAGTTGATGGCGATTGGCCCATGCCCAGAGACCACCAGCGACAAGCAAAGCACGCAGATCGTTGCGCGGTTTAGTGTAGTTACGGTTTGCCATTTCGGTTTCCCCCAAAAGTATAGTAGCGAAGTACACGAGGGCGCAGCACGCCACGCCTGTACAGACACTGTGTGAGCAAGATTTGTACCGCACGTTTCAGGAAGAATAGACGCATAGCGCGCTACAATTGTTGCAGCGCCGAATGGGCTATTCAGTATTTTGACATTTAGCCGTGGTACAGTGGTGATGCCGAACGTTCGGATTCTATCATGGCTTGAACACACACGAGGCTCTGCTATGTCGCACCAGCTTGAGATCATCGGGGCGGAGGCACGCGAAGGCCTGCACGAACACTTGCGGTTTATCTATGGCGAGGATACGGCGACAGAGGTGCTGCCGCGGTTGTTACGTCTCATTGAGCACCATCTTGCAGGACGCGCACCAGCAACGCAGCGGCCTATGCTGCGCGAGCGACTAGGGCCAGGCGACGCCCTGCTGATCACCTATGGTGACCAGATCAGTGCGCCGGACATGACACCATTGCGCACGCTGGGTGAGGTATTGGAGCGCCAATTGGGCGGCCTGATCAGCGGCGTTCACATTTTACCGTTCTATCCCTACACCTCCGACGATGGTTTCTCGGTGGTAGATTACGCACAGATCGACCCGCAGCTTGGCAGTTGGGGTGATATAGCCCTGCTCGCCAGTCGCTTTCGCCTGATGTTCGACGCGGTGGTCAATCATATCTCGGCTAGCAGCGACTGGTTCCAGCGCTTTCTGCGCGATGAAGCGCCCCACCACGAGTATTTTATTGTGGTCGACCCGACGACCGATCTTACGCAGGTGACACGCCCGCGCGCGCTACCGCTGTTGACGCCATTTGAAACGCCGAGCGGCGTAAAGCACGTGTGGACAACCTTCAGTGCCGACCAGATCGACTTGAACTTCGCGAACTCAGCGGTGATGTTGGAGATGATCGACATCCTGCTCTTATATGCGGCGCAGGGGGCGGAGTTCATTCGGCTCGATGCGATCGGCTACTTATGGAAAGAGATCGGCACGCGCTGCATCCATTTGCCGCAGACGCATCGTATGGTGCAGCTCTGGCGTAGTGTGTTCGATATCGTCGCGCCGCATGTAACACTGATCACCGAGACGAATGTACCGCACGCCGACAATATCAGTTATTTTGGCGACGGGCAGAATGAAGCGCAGCTGGTCTATCAGTTTCCATTAGCACCGCTAACGCTAAACGCCTTTGCTGCGGGCGATGCGGGCCATCTGACACGATGGGCGGCGGGGCTGGAGCAACGTACGACTGAGACGAGCTTTTTTAATTTCCTGGCCTCGCACGATGGCATCGGTGTAATGCCAGCGGCGGGCATTTTGAGCCAGGCTGAGATCGGCGACCTGGTAGAGCGTACACTGCGCCATGGCGGGCATGTTTCCTACAAGAACAATGCCGACGGCAGCCAGAGCCCCTATGAGCTAAACATTGCCTTCTTCGACGCGCTGAGCGACCCAAACGATACGCGGGAAAACGACACACAGAAAATCGACCGCTTTGTGGCGGCGCAGGCGATCATGCTGGCGCTAGCTGGGCTGCCGGGTATCTACATTCATAGCCTTTTTGGCTCGCCGAGCGATCATAGCGGGGTTGCGCTGACCGGGCGCTACCGCAGTATCAACCGCAAAAGTGGCAGCGAAACGAGATCGAGGCGCAACTAGCCGATGCGCAGAGCCGGGCCGCACGAGTATTGACGCGGTATGCTGCGCTATTGCAGCACGTGCCAGCCACAATGCCTTTGCGCCGAGCGCGCCGCAGCAGGTACTCGCGCTCAACCCGGCGCTCTTCACGCGTGCTGCGCGGTGATGATGCTTCAGCAGTGCTCTGTGTGCATAATGTGTCGGCAC
>JAAUTF010000425.1 GCA_012031775.1 Candidatus Altimarinota bacterium
GCCGTTGACGGTGATCAGCACATTGCCGCCGCGTTGGCCATCGCGCCCGATCGAGGTCGCACCGACTGGCCCGTCGCGCCCAGCCCGCCCGTCGCGCGCAGTCGCGTTAAAACCCCGGCCCTAAGACCATCACGCCGACCCACCACAGGTTCACGTCGCGCCCGATCAGCGGCGCAGCGCCGTTGATCGCAGCCGGGCCAAAGCAGGCCGGCAGCTGTTGCTGCGGCTCGGCATCAGCTAGCGTTGTCGGCACCGTGGTCGCGGCATGTACATAGACAGCAGACGTTGTCTGCGTTGCATTGCCATCGCTGTCGCGCACTGTTAGTGTCACCTCATAGCGCCCAGGCGCTGCAAAGGTATGTGTCGTATTGGGCTCGCTCGCTGTCGCACCGTCGCCGAAGTCCCAACGGTAGCCAAGTTCATCGCTCTGCGCATCGAAGGCGAGCGCTGCTGTAGCCAAAGGCGTACCCGCCTCGACGATCACGCGGTCGAGCTGGATCTGTGCCGCCGGAGCTGCGGGCAACTGCGTCGCGCCGTCGTCGACGCCGATCTGCACAGTGGCCGTGCAGATCTGCCCATCGTCGTCGGTGACGGTGAGGGTCACAGGGAAGCTACCGGGGTTTGGCAAAACGGCAAGCGTGTTCTGGCCCATACCGCTGTTCTCGCCGAAGTCCCAGCGGTAGCTGACCGGCCCACCGTCAGGATCAGCGGCGAGCGCGCTGAACTGGGTCGCAAACGCTGTTGTGGAAAGCGCAGTACCGTAGATCGTATCCGCACTTGCCGTACAGACTGGCGGCAGCGGCCTGGAAGCGCGTTGATGCGCTAGTACGTCGAACTCCCAGCGCGGCGTGGAGGCCGCGTTAGTGATAGCGATCGCACCGTCGCTAGTGACCGCCGGCACGTCGCTTGGGCTAGCGTCGCCCAGAGTCAACGCACCGCCATCGGTGCTGAGCGTCACATCGCCACCATTGCCTGAGCCATCGGTGCAGCGATTGTCTAGCGCGCCGCTGAGATCGAGATCGCCCTGGCTGGCGATCGTCACAGCGGTGCAATCGCCCTGCAGGCGACCTGCAATGCTCACAGCACCGCTAACATAAAACCTTGTTGCACCGCCCAGGGTCACCGTCACATCAGCGGGGATGTTCAAGCTTCCGAGGGTATAGACACCGGGGGCGAGAGTGACATCCTGCTGGGGATCTATTCGCTCGGCCACAAAGGCGCGTAGCGGGTTGCTGCGCATCAGCGGCAGAAAGAGCGTACTACCAAGCGCTTCTTCGCTGGGAAGTTCTGGGGCGGTAGCGCCAACCACAGCGCGCTGCTGTTGGGCAGCCTCGCGATCGACAGCTACCGATTGGCCGCGTGCCGTCGTTCGCTCGGGTGAGGCCACCACCGCCTGCTGCGTCCCGCTCGCCATCACGAATACGCTGGCAACGAAGGCCAGCACCGTCCATAACCGCCAATGCTTCGTGGTTTTGCGCATGCCCTTCCTCCTAAAATGTACAAACGTCGATACTGAAAGGGCGAACTCGGCGCATCAATTCTTTCCACTGTGGGCACCGGACTTCATAAAGACCGGGCAGGCGTTTGATGCAAAGCTTGGACAAGCGCTGTGCAATTCGGTATACTGATCGTAATGAGCTATCTGCAAGAAGAATTTATCGTTGTCTCCGCGACTCTGGTGCAGGTGGATGCAGCCATGACCGAGCGCGCACTGATGCAGCGCTGGATGTCGCCTGCGGTACAGTTCGCGCCGCAACATGGGAACTGGAGCTTCGCGGAAGGCACACGCTGGCAACTGACGCTGAGCGGGCTCGGCGATCTGTTGCGCGCCGAATACGTGGTGCAGGAGCGGCAGCCGGGCCTGATCCTCTGGGCCTTCGACGGCTTCTGGCAGGGTTTTGATGCCTGGCACTGGTTCGCGGCAAGTGCGCCGGGCCAGGTCATCATTCAAAATCGGATCGAATACGACCTGCGCGTCCCGGGGCTAGCGGCGATTTGGCCGCTCACGGTTGGCCCGCTGATGGGATGGGACGCGCGTACGCAGATGCAACGCTTAAAGGAGGTGTGCGAACATGGCACGGCCATTTCTGCCGATGACCGATAAATGGCGGCGCGAATTTGTACAACCGCGCGGCCCGAACGAGGTACCGACAGTCGGTAGCCTTGCCCCAGATTTTACGCTGCCATATGCGCAGTTTCTGCGTGATGAGCGCGGCACAGGGCGTGTGGAGTATGGGCGCAAGCTCACGTTGAGTGCTCTGCGCGGGCAACCTGTGGTGCTGAACCTGACACGTATTGTGAGCGACCGCTTCTTCTGACCGCACTGTGCGCCGCAGCTGGATGCTTTGCGGGACAATTACCAAGAGTTCACGCGCCGCAACGTTGCACTGCTCGTTGTAAGCAGCACCGAGTCTGGAGATGACCAGCTATGTCGCCGAGGTGCTGCGCGCGCCGTACCCAGTGCTGAGCGACCCCGAGTGGGGCGTTTTCCATCACTATGGCGTCGGTTCAGCGATGGGTGTGCCGCTGCCAGGCGTGTTTATCATCGACGCGACGGGCATCATTCGCTGGAGCTGGGTAGCACCGCTTTCGGCAGTATTCACGCCGCCCGCGCCGCGCGTGCTAGCAGAAATCCTCGATCACATGTAATGTGTTTGGTGTACAGGCTATCCTACGCGTTAGCAGTTTCCGGCCTACTCGTATCAGCGCCTGTACATCACCTGCGACGGTGGATGTCACAGTGAAGACGTATTCTATGCATAAACAACTTTTACTTGTGATCGGGCATTGTGTGGCTAGTAAGCCAGGAGGAAGACATGATCATTGTCTCCGGAAGAATATATGTACATCCTGGGACACGACAGGATTTTGTAACGTCGTCGGCTGAAGCAGTCGTTCAAGCACGGCGCACGCCAGATTGCCGTGACTTTGTGGTGGCAGCCGATCCACTCGAACCAGATCGAGTCAATATCTACGAGGAATGGGAGTCTGAAGAGGCACTCTTGGCGTTTCGTGGCGATGGGCCAGGCGAAGACTTAGGAGCCAGCATCCTGCGGGCGGAGGTTTCAAGACATGTAATTGCTTCGAGTGGCCCTGCCTAAGAACGCGTCGATCATCGCCATACAGGTACCGTGGTGTCACAAGCTTTGCCTGCGGCACCACGGTACCTCTTTCTTTTAGTCGTGACCACTAACATAGGTATTGATCATCTGCTGCCAGTAGGGCCAGTCGTGGCACCAGCCGTTCCAAAGACGCAGCGCATTGCCGATGCCTTTGCCCCAGAGCTGCTGCGAAAGTAGATCATTGCTCCAGGCCGCCGGGTCGTCGCGCCCCGTCACCAAGATGATATCCGTCTCGCGCAGGCGATCGAGCCGCCACTGCTCATGCAAATTCGGCACAAAATCGACCGGGTTGTGAAAATAGACTGCATCGGTATAACTGGCGAAAAAGCGCCGGAGATCGTAGAGCCCGCTAAGGCCGATCACGCGGTTGACGACGCCGGGGTGTCGGAGCGTAAAATGCAGCGCCTCGGTAGCGCCAAAGGAGCAGCCGGTAGCGATCAGATACGGTGTCGGGTTAAGGTGGCGCACCAGCGGCAGCACCTCGGTGAGCAGATAGTGCTCGTACTGCTCTTCGCGCCACATACGCCCGTTCGTATCCCAGCCATAGTTGTACCAGCTCTCAGCGTAGACGCTATCGACGCAAACGAGCTGAACCCAGCCCTGGCTGATTTGATGGCCGAGTGCGCGCACCATACCGAAGTCTTCGTACTCATAAAAACGCCCGGCAGAGGTTGGAAAGACAAGCACCGGCGCGCCGCCGTGGCCGAAGATCAGCAGCTCCATGCTGCGCTGAAGAGCGGGACTGTACCACTGATGATAATTGCGCTGCATGGCGCTCCCTCGCTTTGCTTTACCGAATGCGGAATTCGTCGTATCATATAGGTCGCCTCACCGCTTGTCAACCACAAAAGCGCAACGTCCGAACCATATGACCCGCAGAGCGTGCAGAGGACGTAGAGATTTCTTTTGATCGCTCGTCTCCTGTCTCCTTTTGAACCACAAAGACGCAAAGGGCAGTTCTTTTGTTCCGCTGCTTTACGCTCTTGTTGAGTGGCAGAGGCCGTCGAGTGTGCAGAGATTTGTTTGGCTCACGTCACCCTGTCACCCGCTCACCCTGTCACTTTGTTATCACACTCCCTGATTAGAAAGATGTATGTCAATACAAACTCTGCGTCCGACTCAAACAGGCGATCTCAGCAACCTGCAACTCGCTGTGCTCATGCTGGGCAAATTACTTTTGAATACGGCCTTTCGTATTGTCTACCCGCTCCTGGCGTTCTTTGCTGCTGCCTACGCTATCGATCTGCAGACGGCGAGCCTGCTGGTGACAGTGCAAGTCGGCGCGACCTTGCTGAGCCCGCTCGGCGGGGCGCTGACCGACGCACGCGGTGAGCGCAGCACGATGGTGATCGGCCTGGGCTTGTTTTGCATTGGAACGCTGAGCTGCGCGCTTGCGCCAAATTTTGTGCTGTTTCTTGTCGGCTACGCGCTGGTGGGGCTGGCGACAGCGATCTATGTTCCGGCCAACCAAGCCTATGCGAGCGCGCGCAGCGACTACAACCAACGCGGGCGCGTGCTTGGCATCCTCGAATTAAGCTGGGCGCTCGCCGCACTGCTCGGCGTGAGCACGCTGAGCCGTCTGGCGGATATGACCAACGCCAGTGCGCCGATGTACTGGGTGCTGACCGGGTTCGGGGTGTTCACACTCGTGCTTACACTGATTCTGCTCGACCCACTGGTGCGGCGCGCGACGCGGTAGTGCAACATCGTCTCCCGTTGCAGGCGATTATGCAGCCGAACGTGGTTGCAGGCATGGCCTTTATCTTCTGCACGCTGCTCGCGATCGAGCTGATTATGGTCGTCTATGCGAGCTGGCTTGCGCGCGACTTCGGTGCCACAACGGCGCAACTCGGCTCGATCTTCGCGCTGCTCGGCTTCGTCGAGATCGGTGGCTCGCTTGGGGCCGCACTCTTCACCGACCGCATCGGCAAGCGCCGTGCCGTGATCGGCGGCTACCTGCTTACCGCGCCTGTGGATGTTGGCCCTGCCGTTTACGTCCGGCAACTGGTGGCTCTTTTACCGGTCTTCTTACTCTACGATATCTGCTTCGAATTCGCTGTAGTCTCGACCTTCCCGCTGCTTAGCGAGCTTTTACCGCAGGCGCGCGGACGCGTGATCGCCATCGGTGTCGCGACGATCGGCCTGGGCCGCGTTGTTGGATCTTTGCTCGGCCCGGCGCTCTTCGTCGGCATCGGCTTCACCGCAAACGGTGTGCTGGCGGCGCTGCTGACGCTGCTAGGCGTCGCTATCTGTGCGCGCTGGGTCTATGAGGGGAGCGGGAGATGAGGAGAGGAGGAGAGGAGGAGACACGAGACCAGAGTCAGAATGCTTTGCACTTTTGTGCTCCTTGGTTCTCGGTTCTCGGTTCTCGGTTCTCTGGTTCGTTCGGTTCTCGGTTCTCGGTTCTTGGTCGTCGTTCGTTGGTTGTCGGTCTTG
>JAAUTF010000426.1 GCA_012031775.1 Candidatus Altimarinota bacterium
CATCAGATCAGCGGCACATGTGCTTGCCGGGATGATTGCGTGGCCGTGATGCTTGAAGCGAGCGAATTGTGCCAGGGGAAATTGCGCTGCTGCAGCGTGTGCAGCTTCGTTTGGCGTGTTCATGTCCAAGTCGCCATTCATGACCAGCACCGGCAGATCGGGTTTCCATTGCGTAAACACTGCGCGCTGTTCCGTGGCCCGATCTTTCGGCGGCCCAGGCCACCCAATACACTGCCGGTAGATATTCAGCGTGTGCTTGCGGTTTAGCCACTCTTCGATGCTGAATGGATAAAACGCATCGGAGTGTAATGAACGCTTCGCTTGCTCAAATTGGCGTTCTCGCTCAGCTTGGTCGGCTGTTTCCTGCCAGGGCATTGTTCCTTCTGGGCAGTCAATGGCGTAGTTGAGCGCTAGATTCTTTCGGGTTTGGTCGTCAATTTTTGGACTCGACACCATGCCTTCGTCGGTTTTGTCGTAGTTGTTGAGCACGTATTGCTCAAGGATCGTCCAATCTCCCGTGTCGCGCGCTGCAAGCACGCCCCCGATAATCGGCAGCGCAAACACATCCCCAGTTGCTGGACTGTCGGTTAACACCGCTGTGTTGGTGCCATCGAGGAATACGGGCGGGAGCGGCAGCTGTGTTGCAAGGTTGGCAAGGGTGGTTGCATCGAGCACAGGGTTCGGCGGGTAGAGACCTTCCGATGCGTCTGCCGGCACCGCTATTGGCCGTGGCGAACGGCGAAGCTCGGCGCTTACCCACGCAAGCGCTTCGAGGGCATCATCGCCGTTGCATGCTCCGCTTCGTTCACAGAACTGCTGAAATTGGCGCTTCATGGCGGTGTGATACTCGCTTTGAAGGGTCGCTTCACGGGCGATCGGATACGCGCCATCAAGCAGCAGCGTCCGCACAGCGTCAGGGTACAGCGAGGCATACATCGACGTCGGGTTTGTTCCATACGAGAAGGCAACCATATTGTACTGGCCAATGCCGAGCGCACGACGCACCTGTTCGAAGTCGCGCACCGTATTTGCGGTTGAATAGTGAATCCGGTCATCACCAAGCTCGGCGGCACACGTCGCAATTGCTGTTTCGAGCGGAACATCGGTGGGCGTCACCTGCGCGAATGTCGGGCATTCAAGCCGTGTTGATAGACCGATCCCGCGTGGGTCAATCGCAATATATGTTTGGGTGGGCAGCGCAAGCCGCAAGGGCCAGAGCGGTGTTTCGCGCAACAGGTCGCTGATGGGCGCGCCCGGCCCGCCACCAACGATGTTCACCGCTTCGTTCCGAGAGACGCCGGGATACAGCGATGGGTATAACACAAACCCCACCTCGATCTGGGGGCTGTTTGGCGCAGTGTAATCGAGGGGTACCAGCACAACTCCGCAGCGTGCGCCATCGAACCCTGCGCCACAATCCCGCTCGATGAGTTGGATCGCAGGGTCGACAGACACGAGATGCGGCCCTTGTTGCCCTTCCTGCAGCAGCAGTGTTTTCGTTGCTCACAGTACGCCCGATAGCACGCCGGTTGCAGCGCATCGCCACCACAAGTCGTGCATTTGCACAAGGCCATCTTGAGGTACGTACAGGTGATCTGGCAGCCGATGAGATCGGCCAACTTGGTCGGCAGTTCGACTCGATGGCGCAGGTAATCAGCCGTCAGGTTGGCGAACTACGCACGCTGGCCGAACACAACAGTGTGCTCACGGTGGAATTAGAACGGAATGCACGTGCAGCCGAGCGCACTATGCTTTCTCGTGACCTCCACGATGCGATTTCGCAGCATTTGTTTAGTTTGGCCATGGGTACCGCCGACCTTGCGACACATATTCGGCGTAACCCCGAGCAAGCGGCAGGCCAAGCCGAACAACTTGCCGACATCGCGGCCCAAGCGCAAGATGCATTACGCGCAATGCTGCTCCAACTCCGGTACGCCGAGGCGGCTGACCGTAACCTGCGTGCATCCATTGCAGAGATGACCGAGAAGTTGAGTCGGCGATATAGTATCGAGGTACACACGCAAATACAAATTGACACGCGCCCGATACCGCTGTTGATTGAAGATGTAGTGTATCGCGTGTGCCAAGAAGCACTCAACAATGTTGTCCGGCATGCTAACGCCAAACGTGTTCACCTCTCTATCCTTCAACGCCCCTACGATCTGTATGCGTCGATCATCGACGATGGGCATGGATTTGACACCCGTACAACAACATCAGGCCTGGGAATTATTGGGATGAGTGAACGTGTGCGCGCCATTGGTGGAACGCTGTTGGTTACGAGTGCGCCTGGGAAAGGAACCCACGTGGCTGTGTGTATTGCCCAAACGCCTGCTGAGGAGGTGGATCATGGCGGTGACCGTGTTATTAGTTGACGACCACGCAATTGTTCGCCAAGGGCTGCGGATGTTGTTATCGGCACGGGACGATATCGAGATCGTTGGCGAGGCGGAAGATGGAGTGCGGGCAGTTCAACTGGTTCAAGAGCTTGTGCCGCAGGTGGTGCTGATGGACTTGTTGCTGCCCCAGTTGAATGGCATTGAGGCGACACGCCAGATTATTGGATTGGGGGTGCCGAGTGTGGTGGTGGTGTTGACATCCACGGTTCAGCCGCAGCAGATTCAAGCGGCAATTCGGGCAGGAGCGATGGGCTACGTGCTCAAGGCAACCCGTGCGCAAGAATTGATTGCGGCTATTCACCGTGCCGCACGAGGCCAACGCATTCTTGACCCGCTTGCTGCAGATGTGTTGCTCGGTGATTTGGCCCACGACGACGAACGCGCCAATCTCACGCCGCGTGAACTGGAAGTTTTGCGTGTGCTCGCACTCGGTTATACAATGCACAAATTGCAGCATGCATTTATTATTAGCTGAAGCAACCGTACGGTCGCACCTTGCGAACGTCTTGAACAAGCTCAACCTGCGAGATCGAGCACACGCTACGATCTGGGCGCTCAAGCACAATGTCGTCACACTCGATGAGATCGAATAACAAGGTGTCTGAGATAATCTCTTATCGTTGGCGTCAGAAGTATACCCCTTCCCAATGTACACATAGAACGTGTTGGGCGGCCTCAATATAACACCTTGGCGCTCGCATGACTGATTGTTCGTTACATGTTGTTGATTGGCGAGGATGGAAACGAATATCAGCTTGAATATCGTCCTTCCGGTCGCCAGGCGCCAGATGATCACTGAGACCGAAGTGCCAGCCGCCCAACATCGGCTTGCAGGTGACCGCTGCGCGCCGAGATCGAGCCATTTTGTGGTCTGTGGTAGAATGAAATGTGATCGCGATACGGCGCGCAACCAGCGCCTGACGGCTAAGCGTTAGCTCTTACCACTTTGGAGAACGATACTCATGGGATATCAGCTTGCCGGGTTCGCTTTGGGGCCTGTTCTTTATCTGCAAGGCAAGGCAGTGCGGAGATCAATTCCCGTCCTTCCAGAACCTGATGGCGCACGCGAGGGCCGAAGAGGTAACGGGAGTCTGTTGAAGATACTTGTCCTTGGCGACTCAGCCGCAGCAGGAGTCGGTGCGCCCTCAATGTATGAATCGTTGACCGGTCAACTCGTGGAGCAGTTGAGTGGGTCTTTTACAGTTGAATGGTGTCTAGTTGCGAAAACTGGTGCTACGACCGCCTCTACGCTGAAGCACTTAAATAAACGTGAGTTGGGGCCTTTTGACGTCTGCGTGACGTCACTAGGAGTCAATGATGTGACTTCCGGTCTCAGTGTGAAAAATTGGCTTGTGCAGCAGAACATGCTTCGGAAAAACTTCACAATGATCTAAGAATAAAGCATTTAGTGATTTGTGGTTTGCCGCCAGTACATGGGTTCCCCGCGCTACCGCAGCCTTTGCGTTGGTGGCTTGGTGCTAGAGCGACAGCATTCAATGATCAACTCCAGAAGCAACTGTCGGGTGAATCTAATGCCTGCTTCCTGAGTTTGCGTTTCACAGAAGACGGCGGCTTGATGGCCAGTGACGGCTTTCATCCGGGGCCAATAGTTTATCGCGAGTGGGCTATTAGAGCTGCGGCATTAGTTAAAAGCTCGGCGAACCAGTTAGCGGGCTAACAATTTGTTCAAGCCGACCCCGCTGCGGGCGGTTTAACTCAAACGTTGAGCCGCTCAATTTGCAGCATATGCACTGCTGCTGTAGCATAAGCATACTAGTAATGAGCGACTTCCGCACCTCTTGATTAGCAGCAAGCTGGGGTGCTTATGTATGAATCTCCATCAAGCAATCCTGCGGCTCATTCCAGACCAACCTCGTTGGGTTGAAGTACGCGATTTGTTGTCTACACAGCAGTCCGAAATTTCCGCGCTCCACGAGCAGCCAGAGGTGTCGTTCATTATTCGTGACCCCGATATTCAAACAGTGTTTGTGATCGGGCGACCGAGTGTCAGTGAAGTTCAAGCTTCAGTAGTGATACAATACTTTCCATGAAGAAGCGGTTATATGTGAGTGAAGGAGCAGACTCGTGATAACTGTGGTTGAAGAGCCGTCAGCCGTAGGTAAAACCACTCTGCTCCGCCAGCTACCCTCACATCTTGTTGTAAGTGAGGATTGGGCAGCACTCGGCTTTCCTCAAGAAACGTGGCCCAACTTACGTACACCACAAGGTCAAGCTTTTGGTGTCACTTTAACCGCACATCGCTGGCAATTGTTGTGTGAAGCAGAAGCAAACTATGGCATTGCCTATGCCGATACAGACCCCTTAAACTTTACTACAATTTCGCTCTTGTGCTTCACGGCTCCCTCACACGCGAGCAATTACTTTTCACTTTCCGCACGTATCGTCAAGCAGTAGCATTGCTATGCAGCCACGTCGCCCCAAGCAGGAGGGAAACCTTACTGGATATCCAGCAGGGGCAGGCTTACCGTAAAGGTGCTCCCCTGATCCACCGCAGTCGTGACCGTAATAGTTCCACCGTGGGCATGCACCAGCTCGCGCACGACAAACAACCCGATGCCTAAGCTGCTCGTGGTTTGCACCGTCGCATTGGGCGCTCGGTAGAAGCGCGTGAAGAGGTGGGGCAGCGCCTCGTCAGGGATGCCGATCCCCTGGTCGCTGATATGCACCTGTACTTGCTGACCGTTGCGCTCGGCCCAGATTGTGATGGTGCCTCCCTGCGGGCTGTACTTCACCGCGTTGCTCAGCAGGTTGCGCAACACTTGCTCAAGCCGTAGCGGGTCGGCGTCGAGGATGAGGGGGCTGGGCAGGGGGCGTAGGATGACTGCGTGGACAGTCTCCATCGACTGCACCTCACTGACGACACGTGTGAGGAGCGCGCCAAGATCGAGGGACTCGGGCTGAATGGTGAGGCGACCCTCCTGAATACGGGATAGATCGAGCAGGGCGGCGATCAGCTGGTTCAGCCGTTCGGCCTGCTCTGCAATTGTATCGAGCGTGCGCTGATTGCGCTCGTCGAGGCCCGCCCGGATCGCGCGGCGCTGGAGGAGTTGGGCCTGGCCCAGAATGACCGTCAACGGAGTGCGCAGGTCGTGGGCGCGATCGAGATCAGCAGGTCGCGTCGCGGGTGGCGGCCTCG
>JAAUTF010000427.1 GCA_012031775.1 Candidatus Altimarinota bacterium
CTCGCGCCGCTCTATCAACAACACGATGAAGGCCGCTTATGGAATTTCAGCGGGCGACGCGAGGCCTTACAGTACGCTGCAGAGCTAATCGTACGTGCGGAGCACGAGCTTATGTTGACGCTAACAGATGCCGACATCCTGGAGCTACGTGGCCCGCTTGAGGCCGCGCACAGCCGTGGTGTGGCGCTAGGCGTATTGCTGACGGGCGATGCGCAGTTTGGGCTTGGCCAGGTTGTGCGCCACCCGCGCCGCGAGACAGAGCTGCACCGCATGAACGAAACGCTGATTGTCGTGGCAGACGAGCGCGAATTCTTGATCGCTTCAGGCCATGTAAACAGTAGCGCAACGGCGACAACCAACGCGAACATGGTTTTGATCGCACGCCAATTCATCTGGATGGAACTCTTCGCCCAGCGGATCTTTGCGCGTTTAGGCGACGATCTTTTGGAGCGGCTCGATCCAACCGATCGGCACGTGCTGCATTAAAGTATAGGTAGAAAACTATGACAAGTATGGGCCAAGCCGCATATAAGAAGCGCAGCGGTGTGCAGCTCGACGATAGCGTGGTAGAGGCGCTTTTTGTAGCGCTCACGCTCGCGGGCTTGATCGTCGGTGCGATGCTGGAGCAACTTGGCGCTGCGCCACGTTTCGTTCTAGCGGTGCATCTAGCGACGTATGGCTTTGGTGGTTATTACGCCTTGCGTGCTGTGATTGCTGCGGTGCGTGAGCGCCGTATCGAAGTCGATCTACTCATGCTGCTGGCCGCCGCTGGTGCGGCCTATGTCGGCGAGTGGACGGAGGGCGGTATTCTGCTGTTCCTGTTCGCGTTGAGCAATGTATTGCAGCATTATGCGATGCAGCGCACACACAACGCCATCGCCGCGCTGATGCAGCTGCGCCCGGAGACGGTCGAGGTGCGCCGCGGGGGGCAACTGCTATCGTTAGCGCCCGATGTGGTGGCGATCGGCGACATTCTCGTGCTGCGCCCGGGCGACCGGTGCGCTCGATGGGGTGATCGTGCGCGGTAGCGCGAGCTTCGACGAGTCGGCGCTCACGGGTGAGTCTTTGCCGGTAGAGCGCGGGGTGGGCAGTGGGGTACTGGCAGGCACCCTGAACCAAACGGGGGCGCTGGAAGTGCGGGTGACCAAGCTGGCGCACGAGAGCACACTGGCGCGCATTGTGGCGCTGGTGAGCGAGGCACAGGCTCGCAAGGCGCGTACACAAAGCTTTCTTGAGCGTGCCGAGCAGAGCTATGCCGTGGCCGTGATTCTGGCGGTACTGCTCTTTATCGTGCTTGTCCCGTCGTTGTTTGCGGTGCCGTTTCAGGAGAACTTCTACACGGCGATGGTGCTACTCACCGTAGCTTCGCCCTGTGCATTGGTGATTAGCGTGCCGGCCGCACTGCTGAGCGCTATTGCGAGTGGTGCGCGGCGTGGGGTACTTTTTAAAGGCGGTGCCTATCTTGAAGTGCTGAGCGCGGTGAAGGTTATCGCCTTCGATAAAACTGGCACGCTCACGTATGGTAGGCCCGTAGTTGCGATCGTAATGCCGCAGGAAGGGGTGAGCCAGCAGGAGTTGCTCGACGTTGTTGTACGCGCCGAGCAGCCAAGCGAGCATCCCATTGCCGGTGCGGTGCGTGCTTACGCGGCACAGCAGGGCATCGTCGTGCGCGAGCCGCAGGAATTCACGGCGATCACCGGGATGGGGGTGTGGGCGCATTGGGACGGTGTAGACACGCTGGTTGGCTCAACACGGCTGATGGCGCGCTACGGCCTGGCGCTGCCGAGGGCACTACAAGCACAGGTAGATGGGCTGACCGAAAGCGGCCAGGGCACGGTGCTGATCGCCTGGCGTGATGGGCGCTGGCTGGGCTTGATCGGGGTTGCCGACGAGGTGCGCCCCGAGGCAGCGACGCAGATCGCCGCGCTGCGGGCGCAGGCGTGCCCCGTATCGCGATGCTCACGGGTGACAATGTCCAGGTTGCTGCTGCGCTGGCGCGTCGATTGGGGATCGACGAAGTTCATGCCGGGCTGCTGCCGGAGGAGAAGCTGGCCCATATCGAGGCGCTGCGGGCGCACTATGGCGCTGTGGCCATGGTCGGCGATGGTGTGAACGACGCTCCGGCGCTGGCGACGGCCGATCTTGGAGTGGCGATGGGTGCAGCCGGCACAGACGCTGCCCTGGAAACGGCGGACATCGTGCTGATGCGCGACGACCTTGGGGCGCTGGCCTATGCGCGTCGCCTGAGCCAGCGAACTCAGCGTATCGTCTGGCAGAACATCGGCTTTGCCTTTGCCGTGATGCTTGTGCTGATTGTCGCGACATTGATGGGCGCCGTCTCGTTGCCGCTCGGGGTGATCGGGCACGAGGGCAGCACGATCCTGGTGGTGTTGAACGGGCTGCGCCTGCTGTTGGATACAAGGTAAGGAAGCGGATCGGGCAAAGCATCTCTGCGACCACTGCCCTGCGAGATACATAGGCGACAGCCGTACTACGGTTCATACATCAGCTGATGTGCGCCTGGTTGCGTAGTTGGCTGTTTCTGTTACAATCGCGCTGATAAATGTAGCAACCCTAACAGGTTTGTGACAAAGCTCGGGTGCGTGCTGAAAGCTCTACCGTCAGCACGCATCCAGGCAATGTATAACGTATATAGGGCTGTTATAAGCCAAATCGGCTGGTCTCAGGTGCCAATAGCGTCCGGCACGTGAGCGCGACGAGGTTATGATGAAACAACGCGTGATTGTTGTGATGCCGGCGTATAATGCGGCGAAGACGCTGGAGCGCACGTACCGCGATATTCCGCCGGGTGTCGTCGATCACGTCATCCTGGTCGACGACGTCTCGCGCGACGAGACGGTCGATGTGGCGCGGCAGCTTGGTCTTGAGGTCGTGATCCACGTGCAGAACCGCGGCTATGGCGGTAACCAGAAAACGTGTTATCTTGAAGCGCTACGGGCGGGTGCCGACATCGTAGTGATGCTGCACCCCGACTATCAATACGACTCGACGCGTATCCCAGCGTTGATCGCACCGATTGTCGCTGGCGAGGCGGATATGATGTTCGGCTCGCGATTAAAATATACGCCTGATGGGCCGAAGAACCCGGCACTGGCGGGCGGGATGCCGATCTGGAAATATGTATCTAATCGCTTTCTAACAATCTGTGAGAACCTGGTGTTAGGTCAGCGCCTCTCGGAGTGCCATACCGGGTTTCGTGCTTATAATCGTCGCTTGCTCGAAACCGTGCCGTTCTTGCTGAACTCGGACGACTTTGTCTTCGACACCGAGATGATCGCGCAGGCGGTGCTGTTTGGCTTTCGTATCGACGAGATCGCCGTGCCAACGCGCTACTTCGACGAGGCATCGTCGGTGAACTTTGTGCGCAGCGTGCAATACGGGCTGGCAACGCTTGCGGTGATGTTACGCGTGCTGCTGCATCGTAGTGGTATCAAGCGTTACCCGCAGTTCAGCCGCCGCCTGGCCGAGGTGCTCAGCCCGCACCATAGCGGCGAAATTCTGCGCAAGTGACATAAACCGCTGTTCGTTTGCCTGCGCCGAATAGGTGTCAGTAGCCCACTTCACACCGGTAGCTCTAGCACTATGTTTCGATTGTTTCCGCGCCTTCTGCCTGTTTTTCTGCTCCTGTTATTAGCGCTTGTGCTTGCAGTGCTCTTCGCTTCGGCCCGGCCTTTTGCGCTTGATCTTGGCGCGCGTGACGACGGGCGTAGCAGCTACGGTTTCTACGATACGGAGCGCAACGACAATATTACGTTTCGCTGGAGTGGGCCAGCGGCGCGTTTCGTGCTGCACGGCTCTTCGTCGGGGGCGCAGATCATGGAATTGCGTCTGAGCGGCGAGCGGCTGGTTGCGCTGAACGAGCCACGCATCAGCCTGGAGCGTGAAGATCAGACATTTGTTGCCTTCGATGTGCGGCCGGGCTGGCGTACCTACAGCGTGCTGCTGCCGCCCGGCGCGAGCAGCGATCATTTTGGCGTTGCCGAACGTATCCACCTGAGTACGGCGCTGACACGGCCTGGCGATGATGCGCCGGAGGGCGCTGACCTGCGACGCCTTGGTGTACCGGTGGATGCGTTAAGTACACGCGCTGTTGGCGGGCTGGCTTGGTCGACGCTTGCGCGTGCGGTGACGCTGACCTGGTTGGTGGCATTGATGGTTGGGGCGCTGGCCTACCTCGACTGGCGGCTGCGCCCGGTGGCGCGCTCAACGCTGTGGCGACGCATATGTGTAGTGCTCACGATCCTCGGCGCGGGGCTGGCCTTCGCTGTCTGGCACGATCCGTATGTTTTGGCCTGGGCGCTGCCACCGCTGTGGTGGTCGATTGGCCTAGCCTCGGCGTTGGCGGTGGGTGCAGTGTGCTGTGCTCCTACGAGCGTGGTGAATACGGGTGCGGCGGTGGGCGTGGTGGGCGCGTTTGGGGTGTTGGCGTTGGGGGCGGCGGTGTTGTGGTTGCGCGGGCCGCTCTGGGTGGGGCTGACACTGGTGCTGTTGGCTCTGTGGGTGGGGCTGCGCGGCGAAAAAGGCCTTGGTGTGAGGCTCTGGCACGAAGATGCACACCAGGATCTGTCGCGTCGCGTGGCCTGGGTGGGCCTGGCGCTGGTGTTTGTGCTAGCCCTGGGCTTGCGCCTCTACCGTATCGATGAGCTACCGTTCGGGCTCTGGCGCGACGAGGCGCGACACGGCCTTTTTGCGCTGCGTATTGCCGAGAACCCGGGTTACCGACCGATCTACATCGCCTCTGAGCGCGTGAATATGCCGGCGCTCGGTCTGTACCCCTTTGCCCTGGCCTTACACCTCTGGGGGCCGCATTTCTGGACAATGCGCCTTGTCACGGCAGTGGCTGGCGCACTAACCGTGTTGCCGCTGTACGGCCTGAGTTATGCGTTATGCCGCCGCCGCAGTATTGCGCTCGGCGCTGCGTTGCTGCTTGCATTATCGAGTTGGCATATCACGATCAGCCGCTTCTCCTTCCCAACGGTGTTCGATCCTTTGCTCGGGTTGACAGGCTTGTGGCTGATTCTCGTCGTGCTCAGCAGTCAGCAGTCAGCAGTCAGCAGTCAGCAGTCAGCAGTCAGTTTCTGGTTCGCATCTGCGCTCCCGGTTCTTGGTTCTCGGTTCTCGGTTCTCGGTGCTTGGTTCTCGGTTCTGCTCCTGATCGGCGCTGGTGCCCTGCTTGGTTTAGCGGTGCAAACTTACCATACCGGGCGCGTGGTGCCGGTGATCGGCCTACTGCTGGCGGGGGTGCTGCTGTGCTTTGCCAGAGGCCGCCTGGGCTGGCCGGGGTGGCGAGCGCTGATGCTGACGTTTGTGTCGCTTGGCCTGGGGCTGCTGCTCACGCTTACACCGTTACTGCTCTATGCGCTGAGCCAACCGGCTGCCTTTAACGATCGCGTCAGCGATGTCTTCTTGCTGAGCGAAGAGGCGCGGAAGGCGGCGGCACCGTTGAGTGTGCTCGACGATGCGCTGCGTCGCCATTTGCTGATGTTTAACTATCAAGGGGATGGCAA
>JAAUTF010000428.1 GCA_012031775.1 Candidatus Altimarinota bacterium
GAAGCACAATAGCGAGCGTGCTGATGCCTGGCATGAGCTGCGGCTGAATATCAAGGCTGGCCGCCAGGATTCAGCAGTGAGTTGAAGCGAATCAGCGGCGCGCGCAGCACCGCGATAGGAGTAACGCTCGTCACTGCCAAAACGATCGAGCTGCACATGCAGGCGCTCGTTGCGGATGCCGAGCAGATCGAGGGTACCCAGCGACTGCGAGGCGGTGCGTGTGCCGTGGCTGGTGCCCTGATAGACGGCACGCCCGCCAGCAGTGGAGCTCAAGGTGTACACCTGCGGCGCAAGGGCGAGGCGTTCGGGCGTGCTCAGCTCGGCGTCGACTGTGAGCGCGATGGGAACGCTGCGCGGTATATCCGCCGCTACACCGCCCGCATTTGCCACCAGCGGCAGGAAGAGAGCGGACATGTCGATTGCGGGTGTAGTGCCGAAAAAGTGGTCGACCAATCCTGGTGCGGGGCCAACATCGAGCGCGGCAGGCAAACGCAGCCACTCCTCAGGCAGCCCCTGGATCGCACTCCAGCGCGCGAGCGTCGCCCAATCGCTTGCGCCGTGCAGGCGCGCCTGATCAGTGCCAACACAGGCGGGCGGCGCACCTTCCAGCCAGAACTCGCTGGCGCTGTAATGGTAGGACATCGCAGATGCCGCCGCTGAGGCAGCGATACCGGCACAGGCGCTGGTGCTACGCCCGACGAGCGGCAGATCCTGGCAGGTGCAGTAGGTCTCGCGCGTGCCACTGGCAGTAGTCTGGCGGTACGAGTCGTAGAGAAAGAGCGCGTAATGGCCCCATTCGTGGGCGATGGTGCGATAGGCATTGGGCTGATCCCATGCCCCGCGCACAGCATCTGCGGCGCTGCGACCCGACCAGTAGCGGCCAAATAGCACGTCGCCCGGCGCGAAGGTGACGCGCTGGCCACTGGGTGCGATATAGCTTTGAGGTTCGACAACAATACCGCCGATGTGCGCCGAAGGTCGGTAGTCGTTCGCCGCGCGAAAACGCAGATCGGCGGACGCCCAGTTTGCGCCGTCGGTGGTGATGCGCAGCGCGCCAAAAGCCAATTGGCCCTCGCTGAGATCGTAGAGATAGGCCGAGGCGGCGCGCAACCCGGCGTGCAACTCCTGGAGGAATGTGGCGTCGGGCTGCCATTCAACACTAACCGCGACATCGAAGAGAACGAGCGGCCACTCGGCGCGTAGCGCAATATCGCCCGTGGCGGGGAGCGCGCTCACCGCACCAGGTGCAAAGCTGCTGCTGAAGACATGGTAGGCTGTGGTGCGCCCTGGCTTGCCCGCTGGTTGGGTGTGCTGGAGCTGCAACGCGGCAAGATGCGAGCACGCAGCGGGCAACGCAGACACCGGCAGGCCAAACGCATCCGTGTTGATCCAGCGGTCGGCGAGCACAGTCATCGCATCAGGGCTATGAAAGCACACAATGCGCAGACGCGCGTTTGCCAATGCTGCGCCGTCTTGATCGACAAAGCGCAGCGGCCTGCTGATCTGGCGGCTTACAACAACGGCGCTAAGGAGCACAAGCAGGGTACTGAGGATACTGAACATCCGAAAAAGTGAGGCGGCAAACACGACTTCCTCCCGTTTGGCAGAAGTTCAGCACGCAGGGTTTCACAGCGCGACGAGACAGACGGCAAAAAGTGCCCATGTATACTATCATAGAGGCGCATAGTGCGCGGAAAACCTTTCCTCTGAAAAAGGAGCATACTCCGATGACCGCCGCGACTATATCCCTCCGTGTTATCACGAAAGAAACGTTACACGGCGTGCTTGCGCTGAAGGTTGCACCAGACCAGGAACAATTCGTCGCCTCTAACGCAGTGTCGCTTGCTGAAGCGCACTTCGAGCCGGTTGCACCCTGGTATCGAGCGATCTATGCAGGGGAAGTGCCAGTAGGGTTTTTGATGATGGAGTATAACGCAGCGGAAGCGATATACTTTCTCTGGCGCTTTATGATCGACGCCCGTTTTCAAAGCCACGGTTACGGGCGGACGGCTCTGGAACTGCTCTTCGACCACGTCAGGGCGCTCCCCAACGCGGATGCGCTGTACACCAGCTGCGTGCCCGCCGAGGGCGGCCCTGGCCCCTTCTACGAGAAGATGGGCTTTGTCTATACGGGCGAGGAAGAAGACGGC
Organism: Candidatus Altimarinota bacterium; assembly: GCA_012031775.1. Lineage (GTDB taxonomy): Bacteria > Chloroflexota > Chloroflexia > Chloroflexales > Chloroflexaceae > JAAUTF01. Next base: position 2,151 of record JAAUTF010000428.1, read on the forward strand.
GAGTTAGGAATGCGCCGCGCTTTATGATACCCACGCCCCTGCTCGCACTCGCCGTGCTTGGCCCCGCAGATCTTACCGCGCTGCGGGCCTTGCTGCCGGGCTGCACCGCAGAAAGCGTCGCCCTTTTAGATTATGTCGAGCTACACGAGGGGCGATGGGTGCTCGACCAGGCACAGGCCATACAACAACTCGCTGAACTAGCATCCGACGCGCGATTGTACCGCAGCTTGCACGAGCAGGCACTCGCTCACTTTGCAGCGCGGCTGCTCGGCGAACCAGCATACGAGGCGAACTACATGGCGGCCTTCGAGCGGCTGGGCAACTGGCTGCTCACCGAAGACCCGGCGGCGCTACCCAGTGTGGTAGATAAGGCGTACACTCTTGCGCTCAGCGACCGGAACGGGCAGCAAGTGCGCACCTTTTTTCGTGCGATGGCGCTGCGCAACCAGGATCGGTATCAGGAAGCAGTCGCTGTGTTCGATAACCTGCTGGCGATGGCGGAATTGGACGAGGTGGTGCGTGGACGGGCGCTGAACTCGCGCGCAAACTGCATGAGCGTGTTAGGGCGTCCGGAAGAGGCAGCAGCCGGGCTACGGGCAGCACTGGCGATCTGGCAGCGGCGCGGCAACCGCCTGCGCGCGGGGCTGGCGCAGCTCAACCTGGGCATTAACGCGTACGATCTGCAGCAGTACGACGATGCAGAAACGCAGTTGCTGGCAGCGCAAGAGGCATTTGCCGCTGAAGACGCGCAGCAGTGGCTAGCGGCAGCGCGCAATGAGCTAGGGCTGGTTTACCGCGACCAGGGCCGCCTTGTGGACGCGCTCGAAGCCTTCACCGCTGCCGCCGAGCGCTATCGTGAGGGCGGGACTGACTCGTTGAGCCGGGTGCTAAACAATATCGGCGAGGTCTACCTCTTCCAGGGGCGGTTTGCCGAAGCTGAACAGACCTTTCGTGACGCGCTGGCAGCGATGCAAACGCAGGTTCACCGTATCGATGTCTTCCTAAACCTGGGCCTGTGCCACGAGGCAACAGGCAACCCACAGACGGCACAGGTTGCCTTTCAACAAGCACTCGACCTCGCGCTGGCGATCGAGCGCCGCGATATTCTGGCCGAAGTCTACTACAGGTTGGGCAGCGCGCAGCAACGATCGGGCGTACAAAACACAGCTTATAGCACGCTCGTCGCCGCCGCCGAAGTGGTTGAAGCGACACGCGAGCCACTACGCGACGAGGCGGTAAAAATCAGCCTGCTGGGGCGCTGGCAGCAGATCTACGAAGCGCTAATTCTACATTGCTTGGCGCAGGGGCGCATAGCAGAAGCCTTCAGCTGGGCAGAGCGAGCACGAGCGCGCGCATTTGCCGACCTGGTGACGCGGGCGGGTGAGCAGGAGGTAGCATTCAAGAGCCAGCATTCAGAAGCAGCCCGATTAGCGGCGATCGAGCATCAAGAGCCGACGAGCGAGAACCAGGAAGCGCGAGACAATAACGAAGATGCTACCCGCAGCGCGATACTGCACATCAGCGAACTACAGGCCGAGCTTGAACCGGGCGAGGCGCTAGTCTCTTATTTCACCACAGGCGTGTACGAGCGCACCCTGCCGCTTTTTAGCTTACTGGCGAACGACCATCCGCTACGGGCGATCTTGCTCACACCGGCAACCTTGCTCTGCTTTATCATCACGGCGAAAGAGCTACGGCTCATCCAACCAGCGCTAGATCCTAACCTGCTTGTCTCGCAATCGGTGCGGGGTGAGGAGCGCAAACGCTTTTTGCGCGCGCCAATGCTACATCAGCTGCAACGGCTGCTGATCGAGCCGCTCAAGCTCGCTGCGATGCGGCGCGTTCTGCTCGCACCGCACAGCCCCTTGCACCGCGTGCCCTTCGCCGCGCTGCTAAATGTACCCTGGGTTATCGTGCCAAGCGCAAGCTTCTGGCTTAAGACACGTACGACTATACTACGCAGACAGCCAGCAGTCGACGCTTGCCTGGCCATCGGCTACGATGGCGCAAGCGAAGGTTATGCGCTGCGCCACACCGAGGCCGAGGCGCGTTTTGTGGCAACGCAGACGGGCGGCAGGGCCTGGGTAGGGCCAGCACCAAAGTTGCCGCAGCTGCGCACACAGGCCGCGACAGCGCGCTGGTTGCATATCGCCTGCCACGGCAGCTTCGACGAGCGCACACCGTTGGCATCATACCTCGCGACCGGCAGCGGCGAGCGTCTAACCGCGCTTGATGTCTTGCGCGACTGGCACCTGAACGCAGATCTCACCGTGTTAAGCACATGTCAGAGCGGGGTGAGCCGTGTCGTCGCCGGCGACGAGCCACTGGGTTTGATACGCGCCTTCCTGGCAGCGGGCACACGCGCCGTGCTGGTGAGCCAGTGGCCAATCGAAGATCTGCCGACCTTTTTGCTTATGCAGCGCTTCTATGCATTGCTCGCGCAGCAACCGGGCGATCCGGCTGGCGCGCTCTACACTGCACAGCGTTGGCTCGCGACGTTGAGCAGCACCGATGCGCACGTGCTCAAGACGCGCCTGAGGCTCAATGAGAAACTACCCGACAGCGCCCGACCCTTCGCCGACCCAACGTACTGGGCGGCATTTGTGCTGGTAGGAGGGTGAATGCTTCATCTGGGCAATACCACGTTGATGCGCAGGGCATCAAGGTGGGCCAGCGGAACACGTGGAAAGACGGCGAGACCCCAGGCATCGGTGAGCACCTGCTGCGCGCTGTCGTCGTAGACAAGCGACACCGCGATAGCGGCGAGATCGGGCCAACTGCGCTCTGGTAGCTGTACCTCGACCTCGATCCGGCAGCTTTCAGCCTCCGGCAGGTTGCGGTACACCGTGAACACCAGCGGCAGATCGGCACTACGCGCCGCATCTTCCTGAAGCACAAACAGCACCGCAACCTGCGCCGGGCTATCGCTGCGCAAGGCGCTATTGGCGAGCGGCGGAAGCAACAGAGTGCGCAGGCTTGAGCTGAGCTGGAGGCTCAGCACATCCCCAATACGCTGGCTCGCGGCGCGTAGGCGCTCGGCGAGGTTTGGGTCGCCTGGCCTAAGAAAGCTGAGATCGAAGACCGGTGTGCTGGTTAGGGCTGGCAGCTGAGCGGTAAGCAGGGTATGCTCAAGCTCGTAGAGGCGCGCATAAGCCCCCGAGCACTCCTCACAGCCGTCGAGATGGGTAATAAGATCGCGGAAACGCGCGAGATCAACAGCATCGGCCAGCTGAGCGGCAACAAAGCATCGAGCTGGTCGGAAACGTGCCACAGCGCGCATCGCCCGTTGTGCGCAGCGCGGCGATCAACATCCGCTTACGCTGTGACGCCATCGCCGACCCGCAATGTATCTGTCCATAGCTCGCGTTTCC
>JAAUTF010000429.1 GCA_012031775.1 Candidatus Altimarinota bacterium
TGGGCCGCCGCACGCTTGGCTATCGTGTGGCCACCCCCGTGTTCGATGGTGCCAGCGAGGATCAGATCAAAGAGGCGCTGGTGAACGCGGGCCTGCCCGCCGACGGTAAGGTGACGCTCTACGATGGGCGCACCGGCAACTCGTTCGATCATCCGGTGACGGTCGGCTATGCCTATATGCTGAAGCTGGCCCACTTGGTTGAAGACAAGATCCACGCGCGCTCGACCGGCCCCTATAGCCTGGTGACGCAGCAGCCGCTTGGTGGTAAGGCGCAGTTCGGCGGTCAGCGCTTCGGTGAGATGGAAGTGTGGGCGCTTGAAGCGTACGGCGCGGCCTACATCCTGCAGGAGATGCTGACGGTGAAGTCCGACGATGTGGTGGGCCGCGTGAAGACCTACGAGGCGATCGTGAAGGGCGAGCCGATCCAGGAGGCCGGCGTGCCCGAGAGCTTCAAGGTGCTGATTAAAGAGCTACAGTCGCTCGGCCTGAGCGTCGAAGTGCTCACCGAAGACGAGCGCACTGTCGAGCTCACCGATGATATCGATGGCGACATGGCTGCGCTCGACGGCATCAACCTCAGCGGCATGGAGCGCGGCGAATTTTAGCAGTAAGTGTCTGATGTAATGGGCAGCTTCGCTGCCCATTACATCAGACAAAGTAATTATCCGCTAGCGGCTGACATTCGACACGAAAACGGATACACTACCTTCCGTAGTACAAGTGTACTGGAGGTAGTGTATGGCGCGCATAGCCCGTTCGGTAAGCTTCTTTCGCTGCTGGTCGCCCGCAATGGCCTATGTGCTGGGGTACTGGTGGGCGGATGGGTATATGCGTATCAAGCGCAATACTGGCGCTCATCTCATTGAAATTGCCAGTATTGATCGTGAGCATCTTCTGCTCATGGCTGATAATGTACCAGGACTTGTTGGCGCTCGGCGGCATGCCGAACAAGTCGAATGTCATCGGCTTTCCAGCCATTGCCGAAGAGTACCTTGTCCATTTTGTGCGCGGTTTCGTTGATGGGGACGGGACACTGGCATAGAATGGCGACCGGCCGATTCTTCAGATCTACTCGGGCTCAAAGCAGCTGCTGACGGATATGGCAGCGGCGATCGAGGGACAGACGGGGATACCGGCACCGAACGTGGTCGCTAACCGGGCATTATGGAATATTAAGTGGAGTACGATACGAGCGAAATGCCTTGCGGCATGGCTCTACGTTGAAAATCCCGGGTTAGCGCTGGAGCGCAAGGCGCGCATAGCGGAGCGGTTTCTGGACTGGCAGCCGAAGAAGCGGCCAGAGCGCGGCACAATCACCGACGAGATGCGGCTGCGTTTTGCGGCCTATCTCCCTAAGGAGTGAGACCACATGCTCGAAATTAACGATTTCAATGCGATCCGGATCAGTCTGGCGTCGCCTGAAGATATTCGCAATTGGTCACACGGCGAAGTAACAAAACCTGAAACCATCAACTATCGAACCCTCAAACCTGAACGCGATGGATTATTTTGTGAACGAATATTTGGCCCTACGAAGGATTGGGAATGCTACTGTGGCAAATACAAACGCGTCCGTTATAAGGGCGTGGTATGCGATAAATGCGGTGTCGAGGTAACGCGGGCGAAGGTGCGACGCGATCGCATGGGCCACATCAACCTGGCCTCGCCGGTGAGCCATATCTGGTTTGTGAAGGGCACGCCCTCGCGACTAGGCCTCTTGCTCGATATCAGCCCACGCAACCTGGAGCGCGTGCTGTACTTCGCCTCCTACGTGATCGTAGAGGTCAAAGAAGACATGCGCCAGATGCTGCGCGAGACACTGCAAGCCGAGTACGCAGAGAAACGCGAGCGCATTCAGAGCACGGCGGAGGGCAAGCGCATTGAGCTTTCGACGCAGCTGACGCAAGACCTCGGCGGTATGGAGAGCGCGCAGGTGAGCACGCAGCGCCGTATCGAAGAGGATTACAAAGCGCAGCGCGAGGAGATCACTGGCGAGGCGGAGCGGCTGCGCGAGCGCCTTGAGGAGATGATGGGCGCGCTGACTGATGAAGACCTGACGTACCGCTCGGTGACCGTGCTGGAAGAGGGTGAGACTGTAACCGAGCGTGTGGTCGACCAGTTGGATGAGCTAGTTGATCAAGAGATCGATGCACTCGAAGCGCGTCGGACGCGCGATATGAGCGATGCGGAGTTGCTGACCGATGCCGAGCGTGAGCGCAAGGCCTACGAGGCAACGCAAGAGCAAGAGAAACTGCAGGAGCGGTTGCAGCGTGAGCTCGACAACCTAGTGCGTGAGGAAAAAGAGAAGCACGACCAGATCGAGGGGCTCAAAGTCACACGCATTCTGAGCGAGACCGAGTATCGACAATTGCGCGACACTGCACCAGGTGTATTCCGCGCCGACATGGGTGCGGGCGCAGTGCGCGAGTTGATCGAGCGCACAGTGGAGCTTGATAAACTGGCCGAGGATCTACAGCTCGAGGTGCAGACAACCCAGGGCCAGCGGCGCAAGAAAGCCACGAAGCGGCTACGTGTGGTCGAGGCCTTCCGCAAAAGCGGCAACAAGCCGGAGTGGATGATCTTGACGGTATTGCCGGTCATTCCACCTGACCTGCGCCCGATGGTGCAGCTTGATGGTGGTCGTTTCGCTACCAGCGATCTGAACGACCTGTACCGGCGCGTGATCAACCGCAACAACCGTTTAAAGCGCCTGATGGAGCTAAACGCGCCGGAAATTATCGTGCGCAACGAGAAGCGTATGCTGCAAGAGGCAGTGGACGCGCTGATCGACAACGGGCGGCGTGGGCGCGCGGTAAGCGGCAAGGGCAAGCATCGGCTGAAGAGCCTGAGCGATATGCTCAAAGGCAAGCAAGGCCGTTTCCGCCAGAACCTGCTTGGCAAGCGCGTGGACTACTCAGGCCGTTCGGTGATCGTAGTTGGCCCGAACTTGCAGCTGCATCAGTGCGGGTTGCCGAAGAAAATGGCGCTTGAGCTGTTTAAACCCTTTGTGATGCGACGCTTGGTAGAGAAGGGCTTTGCGCACAATATTAAGAGTGCGAAACGCATCGTGGAGCGCGTGCGCCCTGAGGTCTGGGATGTCCTTGAGGAAGTGATCAAAGACTACCTGGTGTTACTGAACCGCGCGCCTTCCTTGCACCGGCTCTCGATCCAGGCATTTGAGGCGAAGCTGATCGAAGGCTCGGCGATCCAGCTGCACCCATTGGTTTGCGCGGCGTTCAACGCCGACTTCGACGGCGACCAGATGGCTGTCCACGTGCCGCTCTCGCGTAAGGCGCAGGAAGAGGCACGTACACGGATGCTCAGTACATATAACCTGTTGAGCCGGCGCACGGCGACCCAATCATTACGCCCTCGCAGGATATCGTACTTGGCTGCTATTACTTGAGTATGGTGAAGGACGGCGCGCTGGGCGCGGGCAAGAAGTTCGCCACGATCGACGAAGCTATGCTGGCCTACGACAAAGGCTTGTCGACATCCAGGCACCGATCTGGATCCGTATGACGGGGCGTGCGCAAGGCAAGAACGACCGTGAGCAGAATCTGCGGGTGCTGGCGACAGCGGACGATGGCACGCTGCGGATGTTGATCGAGACGACCATCGGGCGGGTGTTGTTAAACAACGAACTGCTGCCACCACTGCGTTTCCGCAACCGTCTGGTGGATAAGAAAGGCCTTAAGGAGATCATCGCTGACTGCTACCAGCACTACACCAACTTAAAGAATGTCACCGAGGAAGATCTGGCTGAGCTGAAAGCAACCTGGCCGACAAAGTCGGAGCAGGAAATCGTGCGTATCTTTGGCTCAGAGAAGACGGCACAGCAGGCTGACAAAATCAAGTCGCTGGGCTTCAAATACGCCACGCTAGGTGGCATGACGATCGGCATTAACGATATCGAGGTGCCGCAGCAGAAATATGCGATCGTCGGTGATGCTGAAGTCAAGGTGAGCGATGTCGAAAAGCAATTCCGGCGCGGCCTGATCACCGAGGAGGAGCGCTACCAGGAGGTGGTGCGCATCTGGCAGGAAGCGACGAAGCTGACGATTGGGGCCGTGAAGGAAAACATGAACCCCTTCGGCCCGGTGGCGATGATGTCCACTTCGGGTGCGCGTGGCAACATCAACCAGATATCACAGATGGCCGGAATGCGTGGCCTGATGTCAGACCCGACGGGGCGCATCATCGAGTTGCCGATCAAAGCCAACTTCCGCGAAGGCCTCTCGGTGCTCGACTACTTCGTATCGACGCACGGCGGTCGTAAAGGTTTGGCCGACACGGCGCTCCGAACGGCGGATGCCGGCTATCTTACGCGGCGTCTGGTCGACGTAGCACAAGACATGATCGTGACGGTGGACGACTGCGGCACCGAAGACGGGCTGTGGCTGCATACCGCCGACGATGTTGAGTTAATGGAGGCGCTGCGCAACCGCATTGTGGGCCGTATCCTGGCATCGGCGATCTATGACCCGAAGACAGGTGAGACGCTGGCGGAGCGCAACGACGAGATCGACGAAGACATCGCCAATCGACTGACGAAAGCGGGCATCGAGTCGATCTATGTGCGCTCAGCCTTAACATGCCAGGCCGAACACGGTATCTGCCGAGCTTGTTATGGGCGCAACCTGGCCACGGGTAAACTAGTGGACATCGGTGAAGCGGTGGGTATCATCGCAGCACAGTCGATCGGCGAGCCGGGTACTCAGTTGACGCTACGTACATTCCACACCGGTGGTGTGGCTTCGGCAGACGATATCACTCAAGGCCTGCCGCGTGTACAGGAGATCTTCGAAGCACGTGTGCCGAAGGGCAAGGCGCTGCTCGCCGAGATCGACGGCGTGGTTCAGTTGGTAAAGGATGACGACGGTATCCGCACGATCAAGATCGTGGCGAGCGAAATTTACACCGACGAGTATGCCTTGCCGGAAGGCTACACGGTGACGGTGGTAGATGGCAGTGATGTCAGTGAGGGCCAGGTGATTGCCGAGAGTAACCGCAGCGACCTGGGAGGCGCGTCGATTGTGGCGCGACTGAGCGGCAAGCTGCACATCTCGGCTGATGCACTAGTTGTCAGCCAGGAAGACCGTGAGGAGCGCGAGTTGGTCGTGCCACACACCTCGCGCCTACGTGTGGAGAACGGCGAGCGCGTAGTGGCCGGCCAGCAGCTGACAGAGGGCAGTGCGAATCCGCAGGAGTTGCTCGACCTGCAAGGCAAAGAGGCTGTACAGCGCTACCTGGTAAATGAGGCGCAGAAAGTGTACCGCTCGCAGGGTGTGAACATCAACGACAAACACATTGAAGTGATTGTGCGCCAGATGCTGCGGCGCGTGCGTATTGAAGAGCCAGGCGATACCGGACTGCTGCCGGGTGAATTGGTCGATGCGGCGGAGTTCCGCCGGATGAATAACGAGGTGGTGAGCCCAGGGTGGTGAGCCGGCGACGGCGGCAACGACGTTGTTGGGGCATCACAAAGGCCTCGCTCAAGACCGATAGCTTCCTCTCGGC
>JAAUTF010000430.1 GCA_012031775.1 Candidatus Altimarinota bacterium
ATCTCGCCGATAAAACCAACCACCACGCCCGGTCGTCTCGCGACTAGCCTTGCGGTACTGCTCCACCTTTTCGGTGAAGCGATTGGCCAGAAGACCACCAGCACCAGCGGCACCACGGCGGCCAGCGCGATCATCGGGCTGATGCTGAACATGATCACGAGCGCCACAGCCGTGAACGCACCTGAGCCGATCACATCGCTAATCCAGAGCGCAAACAGCGGCAGTTCGGCAGTATCTTCGCGGAAGCGTGCCAGCGCCTTGCCCGGCGGTTCGGGCAGCGGCTGCGCACCGGGCTGTGCGAGCACCTGCGCGAGCATATTCTTCTGCAACAGGGTCTCGTTCTTCACGCGGAAGGGTACATTGGTCTTGATCAGGCCAAGAATACCGGCAGAGCGCCCGATCGCTGATACCACCAGCAGCGCCACCAGGCTCCAGATCGAAACGGCGGCCGGGGCGCTGTTCGAGAGCAGATCGAAAAACCACTTGGTAGCCAGGCCCGGGATCTGAAAGCAGAGCATCAGAAAGACCATGCTCAGCACATTAAAGGCGTAGCGCTGGCCCTGAAAACGTGTGAGACCCCAGATAAAACGCCAGGTCGGCACGCCGATCGACGGCAGTGCTGCGTCTGCCGTGTCCTGCTCTTCGATCGTCTGGGCGTATGCCGTCATACAAGCACCTCCTCAAGGCCAGTGCGCAGCAGCCCGGCAAAATGCGAGTTGGGGTTGGCGACCAATGTTTCACGCGCGTCGGACTCAAGCGTGCGACCATTGTCGAGAATAAGGATCTTGTCGGCGCGCTGCACAGTGCTAAGGCGATGTGCCACAATGATCGCAGTCCGGCCTTGCAATAGGCGGTCGACGGCGCGCTCGATGAGCTGCTCGGTGGCCGGGTCGAGCCGCGACGAGGCTTCGTCGAGCACAACCAGGCCAGGATCTTTGAGGAAGACGCGCGCGAAGGCCAGCAGCTGCGCCTCGCCCGCCGAGAGTCCGGTGCCGCCGCTCTCTAGCTCGGTGTCGAGACCTTTTGGCAGACCGCGCAGCCACGGCCCGAGGCCGATATCTTCGAGCAGCGCCACGATCTGGCTGTCGGCGAGGTGTGTATGCTCGAAGAAGGTCAGGTTATCGCGCACGCTAGCGCGAAAGATCTGCACATCCTGTGTCACAATGCCCACGCGCCGATGCAGGCTCTCGAGCGAAAGCTGGCGCAGATCGACCGGCTCGTTCGCACTGCCAAGGGCTATTGCACCAACGCTCGGATCGTAGAGCCGAAAGAGCAGGCGTGTAACGGTGGTTTTGCCGCTGCCTGTACGGCCCAACAGCCCCAGCACCTCACCCGGTTCCAGCCGAAAATCAAGCTCTTGCAACACCAATCGGGGTGCGACTTCGGCAGCTGGCTCGGCAGCATCCTCGGAAGCGCTCAGCTCTCTGCTTTCACGTCGCATATCGCCCGTTTTAGCTCCTTGCTCGGCACCCTCATCCCCGGACGCAGAAGCATCCCCACTGCTGAGGCCCGAATCCTGAAGCCTGAGTCCTGGCCGCGGGTAGCTAAATGTGACCCCACGGAACTCCACCGCCAATGCCCCCGGAGGTACGTCCTCGCTGCCATCGGCGAGTTGCGAAGTGGTGCGGTACAGTTCGTGAACACGCTCGACACTTGCGCCGGCCTTCTGCAGTTCTTGCAGCTGGTCGGTGAGGCTCTCGAGCGGCCAGAAGATCGCATTGGCGTAGGCGACGATCAAATAGACGGTGCCGATGGTGACGGTGCCGCTTTGATACAGCAAAAAACCGGCGACAATCGCCACAATCAGGCCGAGCGTCTGCAGGCTAAACCATTGCGTCACCAGCAAGGTGTTGATGAGACCGGCGCGTTTTTCGGCGCTCAGGCGCGAGCTGTTGTGGCGGTACAGCTCGCGCATCGTGTAGGCGTTGGCCCCGCTCGAGCGGATGTCCTCGGTGCCCGCCAGTTGCTCTTCAAGAAAGCCGAAGAGATCGGCGCTCACCTCGCGAGTGCGCTTCCAATGCGGCACCGCCACACGCCGCACCAGCACGAAGCAGGCAACTGTCACGACCGCATAGACTGTCAGTGCGGCGCTGACACGCCAATCTTCTAAAGCCAGCACGGCCAGCACGCCGATCAGCAGCAGCAGACTGCCAACAACGCGGATGAGAAACTGGGCGAAGAAGATCGCCAGGTTTGCCACATCGCCGTCGATACGCTCGATCATCTCGCCGGGCGTACGGTCGTTGTGGAAGCTCATATCGAGCCTGGCGCAATGGAGCAGCAGATCGGCGCGCAACGCGTTGGTGGTGCGCCAGCCGACATCTTCGCCGACATAAGTTGCCGCAACCTGGCCGATCTGTAGTAGCGCCGCGCCCACGAGGAAGGCGCTAGCAGCCCAAAGCAGCACACCAAGCTCGGCATTCGCAGCAGCACTGTCGATGAACAGGCGCACGATCTGTGGGTTGATCAGCTGTAGCACAATGGTGAGGCCGATCAGCGCCGAGAGCAAGGCGGCACGTGGGCGCTCCGGGCGCAGATAACGCACCAACATCTGCCAATACTGGCTGAAGCTCGCACGGGTGCTCGATGTCTTCATCGATACGGCTCCTCGTGGGATCAGGTCTCAGGATTCAGAACTCAGGCTTCAGGAGTGCGTTGCTCGGGGGTACATCGGTAGAGTTGTTATACCATTTCTATTTGAACATACTGCATTCGGTATCGACGTTTGGCGCATCAGAATGACGTGCGCGACAATCTGCAACCTAAAATCTGCAATCTGAAATGGTATGAGTACCTGTGTTACTGCACGATAGCATGAAACGAAGTATGACCGCTCAGACTTAGGGACGATTTTAGGGATCTTGAGCAGCGACCACAACTGATGCCTTCAACGCCATTGCCGAACTGCGGCGACGACAGATCCTCGATCTGCTAGCCGACGGCGAGCGCTCGGTGAACGATATGGTCGCGCTGCTCGGCGAGGAGGGTTTCGAGGTCGCCTTCCACAGCGAGTACCGCGAGCTGATACCTAACGAGCGCATCGTAAGCACCGAGGTCTACGAGGGCTACCCCGAGGCGGAGGCTGAGTCGCTGAACACACTCACGCTCAGCGAGGCGGGCGGGCGCACCACGCTGACAATTCTGGTACAGCACAAAAATCAGGAGTACCGCGACGCACATATCAACTCTGGCATGGAGGCTGGCATGCAGGATGCCCTGGATCTGCTGGAGCAGGCGGTGGTGGCGCTGATATGAAGCGCAGCCTGGTTGCACCGCGAAGATATAGCATTCCATCGCCTATACCGCACGCCCACACGCAAGCGCCGGGCTAGTGGCGGCCGGAAGCCCGCTGATGGTCTTGGAAAACTGTTCTGTGCGCGCTGCCCGGCCTTCTGAATGCTGACTCCTGACTCCTGACTCCTCCCCTACGGCACCCGCACCAGCGGCAGCCACTGGCGCGGGGGTAGCTCGGGGGATGGCTGAACGTTCGGCGCAGTCAGGCTCCAGGCGGGTGCGCGCCCGTCGGCGACTAGCTGCCGTAGGCCATCACCAGCGCTATCGTACCTGCCACAGCGCGCATGGGCACTGCACAGCTGGCCCCCAGGTGCTTGCCGTCACAGCGTCCACAAGCCGCTCGCCGCGCTCGAACACAATCGACGAGCCATCGGGGGCGAGCGCCAGTTTGCCGATAATTTCATTCGGTAGGCGTAGGATCTCGGTCAATGCTTCATCGGCAAAACGATAACGATACAGCACACCGCCCGCGGGCGGGCCGCCAGACTTGTAGCGGGTCTCGTACCGCGCGATGATAAAGCCTGAGCCGTCGGGGAGCCAGGCGACATCGAGCAGCTCACAAGAGAGGCGTGGGCATGCGCCGAGATCGATCTGGCGGCGACCTGCTGCGTTCGCGGTGGTGGCGTGCCATAGTAGATCGATCAGCGCCTCATTCTGCAAAAAGAGCATTTCATCGCCGCGCGCCGCCGTTGGCGCGAAGACAACGCGATAAAGCCGCCCGGGGTTGACGAACTCGCCCAAATCGAGCACGCGTTCGCCGATCAGGTTGTTTGGCGCACGAGCGGCGATCTGCCAGATATTGTTGTTGGGAAGCGCAAACGGAGTCGGCTCGCGGAACAAGTACAGCAGGCGGCTGCCATCGTGCGACCAGCTCGGGCTAAACATATGCCAGCAGGCCTGGTCGGAAGTCGCAGGCGCAAAATAGAGCACACCCAGATCGACCGTCTGCCCGGCGACAACATCGGCCCAGGCATCTTCGCTATACAGACACGGATAGTCGAGCGCGTCCGGATCCCAGACGCGAATGTACTGACGCACACCAGCACCCAGATCGGCGACGCTCAACGTGAACCGATAGCTCTCGGCGCTCCTGGCGACATAGTTAACCGCTGCAGCAGCACCCTGCATATAGACCTGAGCATCGCCCTGCTCAAGCGCATCGACAACAAACGTGACAGTTCCCGTCGGATACGCGCCGTAGCCGGTTGGGCCGGGCGGGCTGCTAACACGGCGGAGGGCCGATCCATCGGGAGCGATAGCAAACAGATCGCTGATAGCCATGGAGCGCTGCCAATCGTGGCCGCTGTCGAAAAGCAGCTCGGCCCCATCGGGCCGCCAGCTCAAGCTGCCGATGCCATCCAGCGGGTTGCTGCTGTTGGGGATGCGCCAGAGCAGGCGATCGCCGCTGCCATCGGGGGTAATAGTGCGGATCGCCTGATTATCGGTGCTGGAGCTAACATAGGCAACAACGGAATCGTCGATACGGTCGGTGGTGGAAGCGGCGCTGCCGAGCAATGGGGGAACGCACAGCAAGAAGAGGCTAGCACAGAGGAACAGCAAGCGCACCGCAGCAGCTCTGGGAGTCGAGCGTGAAGACATGATAAGTCCTCCTCTCGTCCTACAGGTCTCGCTACTTGTATGGTCGGTGAGGGGACGCCCTCACCGCCATGCTGCCAGAGTATGCCGCCCTTGTCAAGCCAGTCGCTTTTCGCTCAACTTGTAGATTGTAGATTGTAGATTGCTGCACGTTGCGTTCTCGCTTCTTAGTTCTCGGTTCTTGGTTCTCGCTTCTTGGTTCTCGCTTCTTGGTTCTCGCTTCTCGCTTCTCGCTTCTTGGTGCTTGCTCCTCACCCGGGACTATCACCCATATAGTCCTTTGGTACTACTCCGACACATTGCCAGTTAGATACTGCGAATGTTATAATTTCAGATGGTACAACCCGACTGTAAAGGTGTTCCATGTCATGCCCCCAACCAGGGATAATCACACACCACAGCAAAAGCATGCTCTTGCCACTCAGTGTCATCGCACTGGGTTGCCTCCTCATCCTGCTCCTGCTGAGTGGCATCGGTGAACGTCCCCTCGCATCCCTTGCCAGACCACCACAGAGACACCCACATCTACACCCTCTTCCACATCCACTACTCAACGCAATACGCCAACATCAACCCGGGATCCGATAAAGTACCCATATGTTTCACCACCCACGCCCTCCACCA
>JAAUTF010000431.1 GCA_012031775.1 Candidatus Altimarinota bacterium
GAACAAAGGAACAAAGGAACAAAGGAACAAAGGAACAAAGGAACAAGGGGTGAAATAGAATGACATAACGTTTGGACGAGCGAAGCTTGTTCTTTCGTTCCCTTGCTCATCTGTTCAGGTGCTACACCAGGCCGAGTACGGTCAGCAGCATGTCGATCAGCTTGATGCCGATGAACGGTGCGATGAGGCCGCCGAGGCCATAGAGCAGCAGGTTGCGCTGCAAGAGTTGCGCAGCGCGACAGCGCGGTATTTAACCCACGCAGGGCGAGCGGGATCAGCAGCGGAATGATGATCGCATTGAAGATGACCGCCGAGGCGATCGCGCTTTCCGCCGAGGTGAGGCGCATAATATCGAGCGCTTCGAGCTGCGGGTAGATGCCAACAAAGGCCGCCGGGATGATGGCTGCGTATTTAGCGAGGTCATTCGCGATCGAAAATGTCGTCAGCGCACCGCGTGTCATCAGCAATTGTTTACCGATCTCAACCACTTCGATCAATTTGGTCGGGTTGCTATCGAGATCGACCATGTTACCGGCCTCTTTGGCGGCCTGCGTGCCGGAGTTCATCGCCACAGCAACATCGGCCTGGGCCAGCGCAGGCGCATCGTTGGTGCCGTCGCCGGTCATGGCCACGAGGCGCCCGCCGGTCTGATACTCGCGGATGAGCTTCAGCTTGGCCTCGGGCGTCGCCTCGGCGAGAAAATCGTCTACGCCGGCTTCGGCGGCGATCGCGGCGGCGGTGAGCGGGTTATCGCCGGTGATCATGACGGTTTTGATGCCCATTCGCCGCAGCTCGGCGAAACGCTCTTTCATGCCGCCCTTGACGATGTCTTTCAGCTGCACAACACCAAGCACCTTGATTTTGTCGGCAACGACAAGCGGAGTGCCGCCCTGGCGCGAGATATTCTCGACGCTGTTGCGCACCTCGGGCGGCAGAGTACCACCCTGGCCTTCGACGTAGCGCTGGATGGCGTCGACCGCACCCTTGCGGATCAGGCTACCGTTAAAGTTGACACCGCTCATACGCGTTTGCGCGGTGAACGGCACAAACTCCGCGCCAAGTTCGTGAATATTGCGCTCGCGAAGGCCATATTTGTCCTTCGCCAACACTACAATGCTGCGCCCCTCGGGCGTTTCGTCGGCCAAGGACGAGAGCTGCGCGGCATCGGCGAGCTGTGCCTCGCTCACGCCGTTGGCAGGCACAAAGGCTACTGCCTGGCGATTGCCGAGCGTGATCGTGCCGGTTTTGTCGAGCAAGAGCACGTCGACATCACCGGCGGCCTCGACAGCGCGGCCCGACATGGCGATAACATTGGCCTGGATCATCCGGTCCATCCCAGCGATGCCGATCGCCGAAAGCAAACCGCCGATCGTGGTCGGGATGAGGCAGACCAGCAGTGCTACCAACACGGTCACGGTGACTGGTGAGCCGCTGCCATTGGCCTGTACAGCGAAGAGCGAAAACGGCAGCAATGTTACCGTCGCCAGCAAAAAGATAATCGTCAGCGCGGCGAGCAAGATATTGAGTGCGATCTCGTTCGGTGTTTTCTGGCGCTTGGCACCCTCGACCATACTGATCATGCGATCGAGAAAAGTTTCGCCGGGGTTAGCGGTGATGCGGATTACGAGCCAATCGGAGAGCACGGTAGTGCCGCCGGTGACGGCCGAGCGATCGCCGCCGCTCTCGCGGATAACCGGTGCCGACTCGCCGGTGATCGCGCTCTCGTTAACCGAGGCCACGCCCGCAATCACCTCGCCGTCAGACGGTATGACCTCGCCAGCTTCAACCAGCACCACATCGCCCTGCCGGAGATCGCCCGAGGAGATCGACCTGACGGCAGCTTGCAGACCAGTAATTGCCGATTGGCTTTGCAAATCTGCATTCTGCAATCGAACATCTGCAATCTTCTTGGCCTGTACGTCACGGCGCGACTTGCGTAAGGTATCGGCCTGCGCCCTGCCGCGGCCCTCGGCCATGGCCTCGGCGAAGTTGGCGAAAAACACGGTGAACCAGAGCCAGACGCTGATAGCGAAGATAAAACTCGCCGGCGCTTCACCCTGCCCAACAAGTGATTGTAGCCAAAGCCCAGTAGTGAGCACGGCACCGACGAGCACAACAAACATCACCGGGTTGCGCAGCTGCACACGTGGGTCGAGCTTGGTGATTGCAGCGATAAGCGCCTGGCGCACGATCGTCGGCTCGAAGAGCGGGCGAGATGGGGTATGAGTGGTCATGGGTTTTCTTAACCTGCTTTAGAGCTTCTGCAATGCTATTACTGCACCATTATGAGATGTTCAACGAGCGGGCCAAGCGCGAGGGCAGGAATGAAAGTGAGCGCGCCAACGATGATCACGACGCCGATCAGCATGCCGACAAAAAGCGGGTTATGGGTGGGCAGCGTGCCAGGGCCTGACCGGGATGTGTTTTTAGCCGCCAGGGCACCGGCGATCGCCAGCACGGGCACCATCAGCCAGAAGCGCGAGAACAACATGGCTAGGCCGCCGAGCGTGTTATAAAACGGGTTGTTCGCGCCCAAACCGGCAAAGGCCGAGCCGTTGTTGTTGCCCATCGAGCTGAAGGCGTATAAGACTTCGCTGAAACCGTGTGTGCCGGGGTTGTAAATGCTGGTGTAGGCCACGTCTGCGTTGTAGAGATTGCCAAGGCCCCAGGGTGTGACGACAGCCAGGGCCGTGCAGAAAAGCACGACGACGCAGGGGATGAGGATCACCAACGAGGCCATCTTCATTTCAAAGGCCTCGATCTTTTGCCGAGGTACTCTGGTGTGCGCCCGACCATGAGGCCCGCGATGAAGACAGCGATGATAGCGAAGACAAGCATGCCGTAGAGACCGGAGCCGACGCCGCCGAAAATCACCTCGCCGAGCTGCATCAGGAACATCGGCACCAGCCCGCCGAGCGGCGTGTAGCTGCTGTGCATCGAGTTGACTGAGCCGTTCGAGGCCGCAGTGGTGGCGGCGGCCCAGAGCGCCGAATTGACGATGCCGAAGCGCGTCTCTTTGCCTTCCATATTGCCGCCGGCCTGGGCGTCGCTGGCTTGTAGATCGACACCAAGCGTTGCAAGTTGCGGTGTACCGGCCTGCTCTTGCGTTGCTGCCAGCAGCAGCAGCGGCACGAAAACGAGCGTCATCGCTGCCAGAATCGCCCAACCCTGGCGGGTATCGCCGACCATTTTGCCGAAGGTATAACAAAGGGCGGCGGGAATGAGCAAAATTGCCAGCACCTGGAGCAAGTTCGAGAGCGGGGTTGGATTCTCAAACGGATGCGCCGAGTTCACATTAAAAAAGCCGCCGCCATTGGTGCCGAGCTGCTTGATCGCGATCTGCGAAGCGGCAGGCCCCATCGGCAACACCTGCTCTGGCACGACATTGCCGTCGCCATCAGTGGTGGCTTGCAGCAGCGGCACAGCGGTGTAGCTGTTGAAATTCTGCACCACGCCCTGTGAGACAAGGGCCAGCGCCAGCACAAGCGCCAGCGGAAGCAGAATGTACAGCACACTGCGCGTCATATCGACCCAGAAGTTGCCAATGGTCGATGCGTTACGTAGCCGGATGCCGCGAATAAGCGCCACCAGTACAGCCATACCGGTGGCCGCCGAGAGGAAATTTTGTACGTTTAAGCCGAGCATCTGCGTGAGGTAGCTCATCGTCACCTCGCCGCCATAGCCCTGCCAATTGGTGTTCGAAGCGAAGGAGGCTGCCGTGCTGAACGAAGAATCGGGCGTGACTGCGCCGAGCGCCTGCGGGTTGAGCGGGAAAAGCGCCTGCATGCGTTGCAGTGCATAGACTGTCATCATGCCCAGAATGTTGAACAGAAGCGCGGCGAAAGCATACTGCTTCCAGCTCTGCTCTTCGTTTTCACGAGTGCCAAAAAGACGGTAAAGCCCGCGCTCGATTGGCGCAAACAGCGTGTTGATGCCCGTCGGTATGCCATCGTAGATACGCGCCATATACAGGCCCAGCGGCTTCACCAGCGCGAACACGATCGCGCAGTAGAGCAGGATTTGTACCCAACTAAGAACAGTCATCAAAAGAGCTCCGGTTGCAATAACGCGACGAAGAGATAGACCAGCAAGGCCAGTGCGAGCGCTGCGCCAACGATATAGAGCAGATCCATCACTTGCCTCCCATCAGCCGAGCACAGAGGGCTATCAGCCCCCAGCTGAGCGCGAAAAAACCGAGCGTCAAGGCTACATAGACCAGATCCATAACGCCTCTCTACGTAAGGGTGCCGCAGTTGCGCCCCGGCAGCATGCGGCACCCGACCGCTAGTACCGGCTCATGCGCTGGCCCAGCGCGGCGAGCAAGAGCAGCAATACATACGACGCGACAAAAAATGCCAGCACAAAACCGAGCGAAAATAGTATCGACATACAACACCTCCAGAGGACAAGCTCATCCGCCCTCATTCGCCTAGAGTGTACGCCCGTAGTGCGTAAAGCCGCTGTATAAAATCGAGCGTCGTGCGTAAAAATTGTATAAAAATGCGTTTCAAGGCACGATGGCGGTGCTACAATTTGCTGAAGCGTCTTGTGCTCTGTGCTCTACAGAAAGAACAGGCAAACATCGAACAAAAGAACAAAGACGAGGCGTACGCAGACCCGTTGTGCAGTTGTTCCTTGGTTCGATGTTCTTTTGTTCTATCTATAGTTCTATGCTCTGCGGTTCTCGGTTCTCCATATATGAATGAAACACAACGCCCCGATCCCGATGCGCTGCTAGCGCGAGTGAAAGCGGAAGAATCGGCACAGGCACGCGGCCGACTGACGGTGTTCTTTGGCGCTGCGCCGGGCGTAGGCAAAACCTATGCGATGCTGGAGGCGGCGCACGACCGGATGGCGGAGGGCATGGACGTGGTGGTCGGCGTGGTCGAGACCCACGGGCGACGTGAAACGCAGGCGCTGCTCACGGGGCTTGAACTGTTGCCTGTACGCGAAACTGACTATCGCGGCGTCCTGCTGCGTGAGTTCGATCTGGACGCTGCGCTTGAGCGCAAGCCGCAGCTGATCTTGATGGACGAACTGGCGCATAGCAACGTGCCTGGCTCGCGCCACCCCAAACGCTGGCACGATGTCGATGAGTTGCTCGCCGCCGGCATGAACGTTTACACCACAGTAAACGTGCAGCATCTGGAAAGCCTGAACGATGTGGTGGCACAGATCACCGGCGTTATCGTACAAGAGACGGTGCCAGACCAGCTGATCGAGCGCGCAAACGAGGTAAAGCTGATCGACCTGCCGACGGACGATCTGTTGCAGCGCTTAAACGAGGGCAAGGTTTATCTGCCGCAGCAGGCCGAGCGGGCGACGCGCAGCTTCTTTCGTAAAGGCAACCTGATCGCGTTGCGCGAGCTAGCGCTACGGCGAACTGCCGATCGTGTCGATGCGCAGATGGAGGCCTATCGGCGCGACAAAGCCATCCGCGAGCCCTGGCCCGCCGCATTACGGATGCTGGTCGGCATTAGCTCCGGCCCTGCGGCTGCACGCCTGGTG
>JAAUTF010000432.1 GCA_012031775.1 Candidatus Altimarinota bacterium
GATATCCCTGCAACGCGCTTGATCCTCGACCAGATGAACACTGCCGTGCGCGCGCAACTGCCGCCCGACAACAGCATTGTGAGTGAAGATCGCCTCGTTCCCGGCCCGGACGACGCTCCTGCGGTGCCGATTCGTATCTATCAGCCGGCCGAGCGCCCAAGCGTGCTTCCCGCGCTGCTCTGGATCCACGGCGGCGGCTATGTGCTCGGCAATGTCGACGGCGATGATTTGCTGATCAGATCGCTGGTGCGCAGTGTGAACTGTGTGATCGTCGCGGTCGATTATCGGCTTGCGCCGGAGCATCCCTTCCCCGCGCCGCTCGAAGATTGTTACGCCGCGCTCAAATGGCTTGCCGCCAACACCGCCGAGCTTGGCGTCAACCCCGAGCGCATCGCGATCGGCGGGGCTAGTGCGGGCGGCGGGCTCACCGCTGGTCTGGCCTTGCTCACCCGCGACCGCGGTGCGATCAAGCTGGTCTTTCAACTCCCGATCTACCCCATGGTCGACGATACTAATCTGGCTCAGCCCAGCGCAGAATTGCCCGACACACTGCTATGGACACGTGCCAGTAATGTGATCGGTTGGCGCTCTTACCTTGGCCAGGAGCCGGGTGGTGCCGATGTCTCGCCCTACGCCGCGCCTTTGCGGGCTGAAGATTTGCGTGGCCTGCCACCGACCTGCATTCAGGTTGGCACGCTCGATCTCTTTCTTGCCGAAGATATTGCCTATGCGCAGCGCCTGATCGCCGCCGACGTACCCACTGAACTGCACGTCTACCCGGGCGCATTCCACGGCTTCGATGTCTTTGCGCCCACCGCCGCCGTCTCACAGCAGTTCATCGCCGACCGCGACGCCGCCTTGCGTCGTGCGTTACACGGGTAAAACCAAACCTGGGCGCATAATGCGCCCACGTTCTTACACAATGCTCGTTATTGGGCCTGACTCTGCTGGCACCGGCATCTGTTGCGCCTGAGTGTACTGTTCGAGCAGCGCCACCGCGTTGCCCACCCCATCCTCGGATCGGATCTGCACACCCAGCGCTGCCGCCCGCTGGCGGATGCCTGGATCGTCGGCAGCGCTAGCGATCGCCGTGGCTAGGCGCGCTGCGCTCAGACGCTGCTGTGGGATCGGCTCCGGCCCCAGCCCGCGCGTGGCGACGATGCGCCCCCAGAAAGGCTGGTCGCCGACCACTGGACAAATTACGGTCGGCTTCCCTGCGCGCAGCCCGGCGGCGGTGGTACCAGCACCCCCATGGTGGACTACCGCCGTCATCTGTGGGAAGAGCCAGTCGTGCGGGGCCGTATCCAAACTGTAGACATTGGCGGGCAGCGCATCGGGCGCGAGCCCACCCCAGCCCCGCGCCAGCACGCCGCGGTGCCCGCTACGTGCCAGCGCATCAAGCACAATCTGTGTGCGACGCACAGCCCCGCGCCCACCCATGCTGCCAAAGCCGACATAAACTGGCGGTGGGCCAGCTGCCAAAAAGTCGGTTAGCACTGGCGACGGCACCCAGGAGGTGTCCGGCTCTAGAAACCACGTACCAGTGACATGCACATGGGGCGGGAAGTCTGCCGGTATGGGCAATAGGTGTGGGCTATACGGGTAGAGCGTCGGAATAGGCGTGCCCGTACGGGTGCGGCGCAGGTCGGCAAAACGCGGCAGGGGCAGCAGGCCAAGCGAGCGCGTGCGGAAACGATTGGTCGTACCACTGTATAAGGCGTCGCTGAGCGCAAGCAGCCGGAAGCTGGCCAGATTCGCCCGACCGCCAAGGCGCAAGTTGGCGAAGAACGGATTGGGGAAGGCACGGGTAGGCGTGTAGAACGGCAGCGGGATGGCCAGCACCAGCGGGCATGCCAGGCGCTCCGCGATATGGTAGCTGCCCAACATTTTTGGATGGTACACCAGCAGATCGGGCGCAACCTGTTGGGCGGCGTGCCATTCGGCATCGATCATGGCGCGCATCGCTGGCCCCAGACGGCGCAGCACTGCAAGCGCAGGCTCGCTGCCGTCGAGCAGTGCTCGCGTCAGGTCGAGCATAACGTCGCTGATCGGGGCATGGCCCAGGCCCAACGCCGTGATCGCCGAGCCATAACTCGCCGAGGTGCAGATCACAACCTGATGGCCCACAGCGCGTAACCGTTGCCCAAGCGCCAGGAAAGGCTGCACATCGCCGTGGGTGCCAAAGGTACTGATCAGAATCTTCATCAGTTCGTTCTCCGTTTAGCGCTGCGGCAACATTCGTTCCCGGATATGCTGCTTCACCGCCGCCTGCGCTTCGTCGAGCAAGGAACGCAAGGTTGGCACCACCAGGGTGTGCAAGGTCGTGGCATCAGGCAGGATAGTGGGCTCAAACGTTTGACGCACAACATAGGCCAGCGCATCTATCTGTACATCTAGCGCGACGCGGTCATCGCCGGTTAACAAGGGGTCGATAAGTGAAAAACCGGCCCAGACCGCGCTAAAGGCGTGTGCCTGTACGGTGACAGCGACATCAGTGCGAACTAAGCCCAGCGCGCGCAGTTGCCGCAGCAAGTCAGTCGCGCGCGCCAGCGTTTGCGTGTTTTGCAACAGGCGGCGCTGGGCGAGTTTGCCGAGCAAGCTAGAATCGCGCGTAAAGAGCGCTTTGGCAAGCGGCCGCTCGTTGACGAGATGCAGAATGCGCCCCAGGAGACGACTCAGTAGTGCCTCAGAGGAATCAGCGGCAAGGTGCTGATCGAGAGCGTGCCAGATCGCCAGCAACTCACCGAGCAGCACGGTCTCGAACAGGGCTTCCTTCGTACGCCAATGGAGGTAGAGCGTGCCGGTGCCAACCCCCGCGTGCTGTGCGACGTCTTCCATCGTGATGCGGGCGTAGCCGTGGCGTAGCAGCAGCTCTGCCGCCGCAGCGAGGATCTGTGCGGCACGCCCTTGACGCGCGTCGGTCATCTCAAGCACGAGCAGATCCTTTATAGTTTTATGTAATATGAATGAAATCGAATAATATTCATACGACAGAACTATAATCCATCACTCCCTCGCTGTCAAGAGATCTACCGTGCCATCCAGCCGCCATCAACCACAAGCACGTGGCCATGCACATAGTCGCTGGCGCGCGAGGCGAGAAAGATCGCCGTCCCGGCGATGTCTTCGGGTGTTCCCCAACGCGCAGCGGGGATACGTTCGAGAATTTGCTGCGCTCGCGCCGGATCATCGCGCAGGGCTTGGGTGTTAGCGGTGGCCATATAGCCGGGCGCGATCGCATTAACATTCACCCCACGCCCGGCCCATTCGTTCGCCAGTGCTTTTGTCAGCCCGGCGACAGCGTGTTTGGAGGCGGTGTAAGCTGGTACGCGCACGCCACCTTGAAAAGCGAGCAGCGAGGCAACATTGATGATTTTGCCGTTGCCCTGCGCGAGCATCGAACGACCCGCCGCCTGACAGAGCGCCCAGACCGCGTCGAGATTGACATCTAGCACCGCACGCCAGTCGTCCCAGAGGTATTCAGCGGCGGGCGCACGGCGAATGATACCGGCGTTGTTCACCAGGATGTCGAGGCCACCGAGTCCGGCGACCGTCTCAGGTGATGCCAGCTTCGGCTCGCTGCTCCATTTCGCGTCGATTGGTCGAGTGTGCCGTCACCACCAGCGTCGGCGCCACATTGGCGGGAAAGAGGAAGTTGCGCGGCGCCACCCCGCGGGTCACCTGCAAATAGACCAGCCCTTCGCGGACGCGGTTGCGCCGTACCACCTCGCGCAGCACCATGCCCAGCGCCGCCCGGCTCATCGGCATCGCCATCTTCAGCTCGCCCAGCGAGCGGATCAGCCGGCCGATGTGGCGGGTCTCGTCGATGAGGTGGCCGGAGCGGATCTCGCAGACCTCATAGACGGCATCGGCGAACTGGAACCCGCGATCCTCGATGTGGACTCCGGCCTCGCCGTGGGGAACATAGAGACCATTGACATAAGCGATCCGCGACATGGGGTGGTGCCGTCCTTCGGGAATTTGGGGAGGCCCTCAGCCGATCCCCAATGTCTTGAGCTTGCGGTGGAGCGCGGAGCGCTCCATGCCGACGAACTCGGCGGTGCGCGAGATGTTGCCGGAAAAGCGGCTGATCTGGGCGGCGAGATATTCCCGCTCGAACAGCTCGCGGGCATCCCGCAGCGGCAGGCGCAGGATCTGGTCGCTGCCCTGGCCGTTCGGCATCGCCGGCACCAGCGAGCCGACGTCCTGCGGCAGCATCGAGGCGTTGACGGTAGCCTCCGGGTCGCCGCCGGCCAGGATCAGGAGGCGCTCTACATTGTTGCGCAGCTGGCGCACGTTGCCGGGCCAGTCGTGGGCCTGCAGCACCGCCATCGCGTCCTCACCGATGGTGCGCTTCGGCAAGCCGGTGGTCAGCGAGATCTGCTCCATGAAATGGGCGATCAACTCCGGAATGTCCTCGCGCCGCTCGGCCAGCGAGGGCACCCGGATCGGCACAACCGACAGGCGGTGGTAGAGATCCTCACGGAAGCGGCCGGCGGCGATTTCTGCCTCCAGGTTGCGGCTGGTCGAGGAGATGATGCGCACGTCGACATGGACGCGGGTGGTGCCGCCAACCCGGACGAAATTCTGGTCGACCAGGACGCGCAGGATCTTGCTCTGGGTCTCCCGCGGCATGTCGGCGATCTCGTCGAGGAACAGCGTGCCGCCGTGGGCCTCCTCCAGCGCGCCGACGCTGCGGCCGCGGTGATCGCCGCCCTCGACGCCGAACAGCTCGGTCTCCATGCGCTCAGGCGTGATCATCACCGCATTGGTGGCGACAAACGGCCCGCTTGCCCGGTTCGACTGGGTGTGAATCATCCGCGCCGCCAGCTCCTTGCCGGCGCCGGAGGGGCCAACCAAGAGAACGCGGCTGTTTGCCGGCGCCACCCGGTCGATCGCCATCCGGAGCTGGTTGATGGCCGGCGAAGAGCCGACCAGCCGCTGCGCGATCGGCGCGAAGGTCTTGAGCTCTTTGACCTCACGCTTGAGCCGGAAGGTCTCGAGCGCCCGCTCGACCACCAGCACCAGGCGGTCGGCCTTGAACGGCTTTTCAATGAAGTCGTAGGCGCCCTTGCGGATCGCGGTCACTGCGGTCTCGATGTTGCCGTGACCGGAGATCATCACCACCTGCACGTCGGGGTGGTGCTGCTTGATAACGTCGAGCAGTTGCAGGCCGTCGAGTCGGCTGCCCTCAAGCCAGATGTCGAGCAGCACAAGGTGGGGCCGACGCTGCTCGATCGCCGCCAGCGCGCTGTCGCTGTCGCCGGCGATGCGGGCGTTGTAGCCCTCATCCTCCAGGATGCCGGCAACCAGTTCCCGGATATCGGATTCGTCGTCCACGATCAGGATATCGGAGGCCATGGGTTCACCTCTGCCGTGAGTCGTGAGCGGGCGACGGCTGGGCGGCCGGCGCCGGCGGATCAATGCGGAATCTCAGGCGCATCCAGGCGCCGCGTCCGCCGGCGGCGACCGCCGGAGCGTCGACGAGTTCAATGCCGC
>JAAUTF010000433.1 GCA_012031775.1 Candidatus Altimarinota bacterium
GTCACGTTCTCCTCGATGGACTTCCAGGCCAGGTACTCGCGCACGGCCTGATCCAACTCCTTGAGCCGGGCGGCATCAGCGGCGAGGAAGGTCAGCGCGTTGCGATAGGTACGCGGGCCGGCCCACGCGAATCGAGCAGTTGCTCCGCGTGTTGTCGGGCCGCACTCTCGGTCGCTTTGCTGCTGTGTGCATGGACGGGATCGAGGAGTACCAGCCGTGTTTCACGCTCATCGGGTACGTCGCTCCCACCAGCTGGTGCTGGATGGACAGCAGCGAAATCACCGCGCTGGCGGGCCGCAGCGCGCAATCGTCGCAGCAACTCATCATGGACGGTATCATCTTTGAGCCGCGCCGCGCGATCCTGCGCCAGGCGATTCACACTTGGCTGGGTGGCATACCAGTACCGCTGCGCATTCTGGTAGAGATAGGTTGCCTGGTCAGCCAGACGGCGAAGGGCGTCGCCAAAGATGGCCACACTCTCGCCCGGCTGCACACACCCCAGCTTGATCTGCCGATCTTCAATGCCTTTGTTCGTCATTCGAAAGGTCGGCGCGGAGCCCAGATAGAGTGTTCGTGCAAACGCGCCGCGTCGCAGAGTAGCGTCCCAGATTGGGGTTCTCTTTATCGAGCCGGAGCGGGAGCGAGTTTGGCCCGTCAATGTCTTTCTCGATCACCGGCACCCAGGGGTCTTCCATATAACGGGTGAGCTCATACTGCACCGCTGGCTCATCGACTGGCACACTCGCCGGCAGGATGAGCAGCGATCGGTCATCGCGCTGCCAGAGCGCGTGGATCACTGCAGCCATGAGCCGCAGCACGCCACGGGTACGCTGAAACTTCTCCAGCGTGCTCCAGTCGTTGTAGAGTCGGTCGAACAGCTCCGGATGGATCGGATAGGCAGCCTGCATCCGCTGCTCGTAGTCCGCATCACGGGTGTGTGCAGGAAACTCAGCGCTCTGCGTGCGATACAGGTCACAAAACGCCCGTACCACGGCATCGCGCTGCGGAAAATGCGCCGGGTCGGTGATTGGCTGGAAGAGCCGGCGTCGGACAATCTCAAAGCCTTCTTCCGCACTGGCAGGCCGCCAGGCCGACTCCAGCCGCCCGAAGGTATTCTTCAAACGGGTGAGCGCTTCACGCCCGGCCTCACCGCCGATCTCAATATCGGACGCCGGGAGCGAGGCCACCAGCAGGACGCCCGGTACTGCGCGCGCTGCTTCGGTCAATGCCTGCGCAAAAGTCAGATTCGCATCGAACGAGCCGGCCGGGAGATCATTCCGGGTATAGAGCTGACGGACATAAGCAACCCATTCATCGATCAAGATGAGGCATGGGCTCGCTGCGTGGAACAGCGCGCCCAGTTCGTTCGATCCAGGGCTGACCCCCGCCCGATCTGACTCAGCGACAAAGGCATAGCCCTGCTCCCCAAGCAACTGATGCGCCAGCTCGCCCCAGAGCGTATGCACCTCTGTACCATCGGCCTTGCGATGCACCTTGGCGGGCGAAAGCGCTGTGCCGACCAGTACCGCACGCCGTACGCTGGGTAAGCTTGTGACCTCGGCAGCCGCCAGTACGGGCTCGCTGCCTGGCAAATCGGCGGCGCTGCGCCGGAGCACAAATGGTAGAGCGCCAGCATCGAGTGGGTCTTACCACCGCCAAAATTGGTCTGGAGCTCGACCACTGGATCACCACCAGAGTTGGTTAGGCGGCGGAGCGCTCCAACGAGGAGCAGGCGTAAGCCCTCGGTGATGAATGTGCGCTGAAAGAAGCTGCGCGGTTCGCGGTATTCGTCGGAACCCTCGCCACGATAGACCTGTGCCAGGTCTGCGGCAAACTCGGCCTGTTGGTAGCGACCGGAAGCAACGTCTGGGTGGGGAGTGATGATCTCGCGCCAGGGTCGTAGCCCGCCGGCCGGCTGGCCGACGAGCGGCGCTGTGGCGACTTTGCGGGTTTCACGGCGGGTCTGTTCTTCAAAGCGAATGCGCAATACCTCTTGCTTCTGCCGATCAACTTCAGCGGCTTCTGGCGCTGAGATGGCCGTGAGCAGTCGCTGCACGCTATCGAGTGCGCGATAGGTGTCATCGGTCGAGAACGGCTCCTGATGCGCCCATTTGTGCCGTGTGTCGCGCAATTCACTGACCAGGGAGCGCTCGGCGTGGCCGAGGGTCTTGCCAAAGACACTATTCCATTGCTCCCACATGATGCGCAGGAGTGGCGAGGCATCGAGGCGCGGTTCATCGCCGTCCCACTTCAGATCATTCGGCCAGTGCTCCGTGACCTTCGTCACCCAGTATTTTCCATGGACAGGTAGCAATTCGCGCTCGACAAATGGTCGCAGGCCGAGTTGCAGGAGTTCAAGACCTTTGTTCACTCGATCACGATTACTGATAGCCATGGCAATACTCCCCAGATTTCATCCCACCAGACGACCGACGTTGACTGTTCGTCGCTATGCTTACCCATCAATAGGCTGATGAGCTATGATTTCCCGATAGTAACGTGCCGCCTGCCGACTGATCTCTGGCCATGCGACGACGAGACTGTTGTATGCCAGCGCTTCCTGGGGCCACCGCCTGCGCTCACATATGGTGTAGAGCCGATACGCCAGATCCCGAGCAGCCCCACTGAGTTCCTGAGCGGTGGACAGGAGTACTGCGGCCGGTTGCTCACCACCATGCTCCAAGGACCAGACAAGCTGTTGGGTCACTTCCCAGACGGTCGCATATGAGGTGTTCGCCGTTTTTTGCGTGGTCAGGGAGTTCTGCGCCCTTCAAGAGTCGTACCTTACCGCTTCGCGCAGCGAGAATGCCAGCCTCTACCATGCGTTCAACCGACGTATTTTTGGCTTTGGAGAGCGTCTCGGCAACGCCGTAGGGGCCTTCATGCACCCCGTACTGGTCAAACCAGGCAAGCGCCCAGCGTGTTGTGGCGTCGAACTCACCCTCCTGCTCAGCCAGCACCGCATCAATTTCCTGATTGATCATCTGAAGCGCAGTGCGCACCGTCATGGGTGTACCGTCGGTCTCGATGACGATGTTGTAGCGCGAGAAGATGGCGATCCCTGGGCCAATGGCGGCCTGCGCCAGGTCAACCGGTGCGATATTCCCTTGCTGCAAACGACGGAGTGCATGGTGGGAGCTCGCTCTTGAGAGCGTGCAGAAACTCGCGACGCGTTGCCGCCGGTGCGTCGGCTGGTCGCGGGCGGCATGTCAGTACGATTGAAGAGGCCAGCGCGTTGCTATACGTCTCCCGGAGCCGGCCGGCGCGCTCGGTACGCATTGGCCACGTACCAGTGATCGTCACGTTGGACCCGATCAGGCTCTCTAGCAAGGTTTCCCAGCCGGTTGATGCTGTGGTGTCTGAGCGCTGTTCTGCCTGCTTGTAGGCATAGAAGAGCGTGAATGGGTAGTTGGTATGCTGGTGCTGGTGGATGGCAGTGAAGACCTTACGCATACCTGCTTCAAAATAGTGTCGTGCCTGATCGGCGCCCCCGTGTCGTATCGGATCAGCGACAAGCTCAGCAGCTTTCGGAACGAGCAGCGTGCTCATCAGATCGGGGTAGAGGTCGCCCAATGCGTGGCGCAGCCAGACATAGAAATAGTCAGACAGGTCGGCATAGGGAATGTTGTCGTAGTAGGGTGGATCTGTGGCGAAGAGGTGTGGCGCGGCAAGGTTTAGACTGGTGGCGTCGCGCTGTTCAGCACAACCCGGCCTGCGAACCACCAGGCTCGTCGAGCACCTCACTGACGCTTGCGACAGCCCGCTCGAAACCTTCGCTGGTAGTACCAAAGGGATTTGCTTCGGCATACACCCAGACGATCGCGAGCGCCTGCCGTGCGAAGGTGCCGCGGACAACGCCATCATCGCTTTTCCAACTAGTCAGCGAAGACCAGACATTTGCGGCCTTATCAAGCGCCAACGCCAGATAGGTCACGATCGCGCGCATATAGGCCTCGCTATCGCGATCCCCGCTGCGGGCGGCATCGTCCAGGATCTGGCGACGCACCGCTCGGATCAGGTCACTGAATGTCGTCAACGCAAGGAGTTGGCGTGGTGAAAAGAGCCGATCAAAGGTCGTCATGCCATACAAGGGCGGCGTCATATGCCGCGGTTGCGCGCCATGTCGCTGTCGGGCCGCCAACTCGGCTGCAGATCGCCGGCGATGACCGTACGGTGATCGGGTGACAAGAAGACCCGATCCTCTTGATACGCTGCTATAATCGCCATCAACTGCTCGCCGAGGCGGCCAGCCTGCCCTTCGCTCCGCACATACTGAAGCGGTGAGGTATGGCCGCAGACTAGACAGCGGACACCGTTACGACCAACTGTCCCCTCTAGCGAGGGAGGCGCGGTATGCCGGACGACAAACTGTACTGTCCTGGCTGCTTGATCCACGACGGGTTCAGCCCAGGCAGTACGCCCCTTTCTGGCTGATATGGTGAAGGAGTTCACCAGGGCATCTGCGCCCCACACGCTGGGTTCGGGCAGCGAGCCGTCCGCGCCCAGAGCCAGGCGAGCACCGGTGCATCTCCAGCACCATACGCTTGCGGTAGTTGAGCCGCGGGGTAGTATGCGCCGATGCGGCGCTCAGCTTCATCGCGTATCCATTGGCCGTAGTACCGCACATCGGCAGCAAGGCCCGCCGCGCCGCTCCAGGCAGCCTCAATCGTGTGAGGTGCCGCGGGATGTACTGGCGGCAAATCGACGAATGGCACTGGGAGTTCAATCAGCGCTTTGGTGATCAACACCGCCACGGGGTTGAGGTCGGAGGCGGAAGAGGAGAGCCCCAGGCGATTGCGCTTCGAGCGGGATTGAACCGCCGCCTGAGAAGGGATCATAGACTGGCGGCGGATCACCGCCGGTGGCAGCATGAATCAACTGCTGTGCGGTCATCAAGACCGCATCATCGTTGCTGTGCTCCCACGCGATCAGCCGCTCGATAAAGCGAACAGCTTCTGACGGCGTTGTTCGCCCACCGAGAGACTCTGCCAATCGAGGCCAGCTGCCCGGGGCAGCGGCAGACGGTCAATCTCAGTCAGCAACTCATGCGACACGCCTGGCTGATCCGGGTCATCAATGAGTGAGGCAAAGATCACAGCGCGGCAGATGGCCAGCGGTTTGCGTGACCACCAGAGGTGCAGTTTGCTCGGATGGCCGCGCCGAACTGATCGCTCACGCGCAGACTCCCGGTTGAT
The DNA here is from genome assembly GCA_012031775.1 of Candidatus Altimarinota bacterium. Classification (GTDB taxonomy): domain Bacteria; phylum Chloroflexota; class Chloroflexia; order Chloroflexales; family Chloroflexaceae; genus JAAUTF01. Next base: position 5,196 of record JAAUTF010000433.1, read on the forward strand.
CGCCTCAAGCGGAAGTGCGACTTCGATCAGCTTTTTTGTCGTTGCCATCGCCATATATCGTACTTTCCCCGGGAGTTCGGGCGGCCCGCCCGCCTACAATCTCCTGCTCGTCCGCATACACGAGGCGTAGGCCGCCTCAAATCTCCATCCGCCCCTGCACCACCCCGCCTCGCTGCGCCTCCGCTCCTAGCCGCCGAATTTCCGGCCACGCCACCACAAGGCTGTTATAGGCGAGCGCCTCCTGCGCCCAGCCCTTGCGCTCGCAGGTGGTATAGAGCCGATAGGCC
>JAAUTF010000434.1 GCA_012031775.1 Candidatus Altimarinota bacterium
GCAGGCGGCCAGGAGGGCCGCGCCAGACCCGAAGCTCAGGGTGCGCAGGAACTGGCGGCGGGAGAGGGAGCGGCGGGCGTTCGTCTCGATCGTTGGGGCGCGACATCTGTGTTCCTCCTCTGGTCATTGAGCAGGCAGGTCCGTGGGCGCGGGCGCTGGCGCCGTTGCCTCTGCCGTCGGGGTATGGTCAGCGGCGTGGCCCGCTGCCACACCCAGGTGTTTCAAGCTCGCAACGAACTCCCGGTACATCACTGGCTTGATCAGGCGCACATCCGTCAGCAGCTCCAGCTCCGGGTCGACCAGCTCGCGCTCGGCGCACAGCAGGAGCGGGACGGCTCCGGTGGCCACCTCCTCGTGGAGCTGTCGCACTACGGCAGCACGCTTCTGTTGGGCAAGGAGCCCGTCGAGGACGATCGCCGCCGGCACCTGGCTGGCGGCCATCAGCAGTGCCTCGTCCAGATGGGCCGTGCTCCATGAGGCGTAGCCGCCCTGCCTGGCGTAGCGCTCGAACAGGTACAGAAACTCAGGGCTGTCGCTCAGCAGGAGCAGGTAGGGCTGGCTCCGGTTGGCGGCACCGCGGGGGGTAATCCGCCCCATCGCTCGCTCCTCCGGCCTAAAGAGTGTGTGGCCATATGGTAGCGTAGCAGGCCCGGCGGCGTCTTGGACGATCTTCGGGAATACTTGGACAAATGACGGAATTATCCTACAGCGCGATCAGGTGCGGCCCTGTGGGCGCTGGCCGCGCCGGTACGCGACGGGGCTGACCCCGACCTCGCGCTGAAAGACCCGGCTGAAGTAGGCGCTATCACTGAACCCGACGGCGAGGGCAACCTCGGTGATGTTCTGATCGCCCGTCGCTAGCAGGGTTCGGGCCCGCATCACCCGGTAGCGAGTCAGGTAGGTAATTGGAGCCAGCCGCAGCTCCTGGTGGAAGCAGTCGCTGAGGTGGTTCTGGCTCACGCCCACGGCATCGGCGATCTGCTCGCGCGTGAGCGGCTCCGCGTAGCGCGTGTGGATCAGGGCGATGGCCCGGCGGACGATCTGTCGGGTCGCTATGCTCTCTGCCCGACGCCCGGTAAGGGCCGTCTCGAGGTGGCTCAGAATATCTTCGCCGGTGAACACACCCTTGTTCAAAATGCTCACCACGCCACGGTTCAGTCGCTCCAGGTCGCCCGAACCGAGGCTCTGGGCGGTGAGCACTACCACAGGCACCTCGCGCAGACGCTCGTCCGCCCGCATCGCCTCCAGCACGCCGAAGCCGTCCAGGCCCGGCATCATAGATCGAGGAGCACCAGCTCAGGCGTCTGCTCAGCCATGACCTTGAGTGCCGCACGTCCGTCGGCGGCCGTGAGGATCTGGCCGGGGGCCGGCCACCTGCCGGACCAGACGTACGTGCAGATCGCAGATGCCGGGGTCGTCGTCCACGACCAGCACGGCGCCGGGACTTCCCTGCGCACCCGACGAGCGCCCCGAGCGTGCAAGCAGCGCGGAGAGCGCTCCAGCGAGAGCGGCTTGTGTTCGGTATCGAGGGCATAGAGTGCGCCGGCGCCGGTGGCGTCGAGGCGGTAGACGAGCACGGGGGCATCGGCACTCTCCGGCAGACGCTTGAGGGCGCCGATCAGCTGCCAGGCATCGGAGCCCGCCACGATCTCGTCGAGGATCACCGCCGCGGGTCGCAGGGCGAGCAGCTGCTCACGCCAGCTGGGCGTCTCGGCGCTCAGTTGCTCCGCAGGCACACTCTGTGACTGGAGGTAGGCCAGGAGCGGATCGGCCCCGCCCGGACGGAAAGATACGGCAACGACCGGCCGGGACACGGGGCGCTCATGCAGGGCCGGAGGGGGTGTGATTGCGGGCAGTGTAACGGTGAAGGTTGCGCCGGCTTCGGCGCCCTCCGAGCATACGGTGAGCGCTCCTTCGTGAAGGGCCACCAGCTGCTGGGAGATCGCGAGCCGAGGCCGAGCCCTCCGTACCCGCCCGCGGCAACGCGATCCGCCCGGCTAAACTCGCGAAACAGGCGTCCCTGCTCCTCCGGTGTGATCCCGAGACCGGTGTCATGCACGCTAATGACCGCATCCTCGCCCACGACTTCGACCCGCAGCTCGACCGCTCCATGCTCCGTGAACTTCACCGCGTTGCTCACGAGGTTGAGCACCACCTGGCGCAGCCGTGTGCGGTCGCCAAGCACCCATGGCCCTGATGCCGGTGTGCGCAGCGACCATGTGAGCCCCTTCGCCTGAGCCAGCTGCGCGCCAGCGAGGGCAACAACCCGCAGCGTGTCGCTGAGGTCGAGTGGCTCGCGCAGCACGCGCAGCTGATTCGCGTCGCTGCTGGCCATGTCGAGCACATCGTTGATCAGGCGGCCAAGGTGCTGGGCGCTCCCGTAGATGCGCTCCAAGTCGGCGGCCAGGGCGGGTGGCAGCTCCTCCTCACCTTCGTGGAGCAGGAGTTCGCTCAGGCCGACGATCAGGTTCAGGGGCGTGCGCAGCTCATGGCTGACGGTGGAGAGAAAGCGGCTCTTGAGCCGGCTGGCCTCCTCGGCCAACCGGCGGCCCTCCTGCGCTTCGCGGTAGAGCCTGCTGCTGCGGAGGGCCGCGGCGAGATTACGGGCTATGGCCCCCAGCGGCTCGAGATTGTCGGCGTCCACTGCGAGAAAGCCCGTGGAAACCTCATCGGCCAGGGGGAGCAAGGCAAGGTGGTATGGTTCGTCGCTGGGGTAGAGGTGCGGCGGGGGGGAACTGGCGGGTGAGGAAGGGGCCAGGGGCCGCGAGGCCGCACGCGAGGATCGGCTCGCTACGCGTGTCGGCCTCGTCCTCGTCGCCGCGGTAGCGGACCGCGAGCAGGTGCTGGACACCCATCGCCGGGAGGTGGGCCTCCAGGACAAACCCGATCTGTGCCTCGTCGAGGGTGGTAAGCAGCTCGGCGGTCATCTGGCCGATCTGATCGGTCACCATCTCCTGGCGCACCAGGGCCCGCGTCGCCTGGCGGCGCGTGCGCTCGGCAACCATCACGCGGGCATGATCCACCATCAGCTCGGCGTGCCGGCGTTCGTGTTCGGTGATGCCTGGCAGGGCCGCGCCGCGGAGCAGTGAGATCCCGGCCTGCCAGGCATGTGGGTCGTCGTCGAGCTCCTCGCAACGGCGCAGCGCTTCGCGCATAGCCGCGAGAAACGGCGCCGCGTTGTTGAGTTTCACTCCCTCGGTGAAGGCGTCGACCAGCCGACTGCACTGTGCGACGAGCAGATCCGGCGGGGCATGGCGACTTTCGCGGGCTACCTCCGCAGCGACGTGGGCTGCGAGACCTTCGGGCACATCAGACGTGCCCGCGCTGCTCACAGTCGCATCAGGGCCGCAACCGCAAGAGCGGCGGATGATCAGGCGGGCGGGGACGCGAACCAGCTCGGGGGTGCCAGAGCGTCTGGCCAGGCGATCGAGTAGTAGTGTCACTGCCCCGTAGCCCATCGCAAATGTGGGGTGGCGAACAGTGGTGAGCGGAGGCGAAACGGCCCGGCTATCGCGGATGTCGTCGAAGCCAACAAGGGCGACATCCTCAGGGATGCGCAAACCCTTGTCGCGAAGCGCCCGCATGGCACCGAGGGCTGACATGTCGTTGCTGGCGACCAGGGCTGTGAAGGCGCGTTCCGGCTGAGCAACTTCGTAACCGCCACTGCCCCACGCTCCTCGTTATGCTCGCCAAAGACGATCAGCGCCTCATCGCTCGGGAGCCCGTGCTCGCCAAGGGCAGTGCGATAAGCAGCTAGGCGCTCGGCGCTGTCACCCGTGCCGTCGGGGTAGCCAGCGAGATAGGCGATCCGCCGATGGCCGTGGGCGACGAGGTGCGCCACCGACTCCCGCACGCCATCGGCATTGTCGATAACAACCGCCGGACCGTCGGCACCGGCGCTGGCAAACACCAGCGGGTGGCCGGCCGCACGTAGTTCATAAACATAGCTGCGAACCCCGGCGGTAAGCAGCGGTGGCACGACAACCAAGCCATCTGTGTTCCACGGGCCGACAGGGACGAACTGAGCATCCTCGGTGGCGGCCGGCCACGCTGGTGTGATCACGCCCGGACGGGAGGGCGGGCCGACGCCACACGAGAGAAGGAGGTTGCAGCCGTGGTCCTGGGCAGCCGCGCGCACCCCCCGTAGGAGTGTGTGAAGATAGCGGCTGATCGTGGTGCCCTCGTAGACCTGCCAGGCAACGAGGACTCCGATTGTTGCCCGCCGCGCTGAGGAGAGAGGGCTTTTCGCCACAGTTGCTCCATGGATGAGGATAGGGGGTGATCGGCGAGGGAACCTGGAGCTATTATAGCGAATTGCACACGGCTCAAATGACATGGCGAGAGCCTCGCGCAAAGAGGCTCTGTTTGTAGGCATGAGTTGTCGTGAACCCTGATGCTGAGCTGCTGATACGGTGCTGACAGGGAATAGATTATTGGGAAGCATAAACTTACCGTTCGCTTAAATCTGGACAGGGTTCGCAGAATTTGGTAGGCTCGCGGTATGCGCGAGCAACCGACGATACACACGGAACGGGTGGATGACGTGCCGCTGCTGTTGGCCCACATGCAACGCCTGGGCGTACCCAGCATTGTGGACGCCCATTTCCCGGCTCATGGCAATCACCAGGAGCTGCGGATGGGCTGGCTGGTGACGGTGTGGCTGGCCCACATCCTGTCGCGGGCTGACCACCGGCTCAATCGGCGTGCGCCCTGGGCCGACCAGCTGCAGACCACGCTGAACGCTGTCCTGCCGCACCCGCTGTCCGCCACTGACCTGACCGACGACCGGTTGGCCGATGTGCTTGCAGCACTCTGTGACGATGCCCGGTGGGCCGCCCGCGAAGGCGATCTCAACCAGCACATCCTGCGCGTCTACGCCCTCCGTCCCGCCACCGTGCGCGTGGATAGCACCACCGCCAGCGGCTATTGGGCGGTCACCGACGACGGCGTGTTCCAGTTCGGGCACAGCAAGGATCACCGCCCCGACCTGCCCCAACTCAAGGTGATGCTGGCCACGCTCGACCCGTTGGGCATGCCGGTTGTGGTGGATGTCGTACCGGGGCAGCGCAACGATGAGCCGCTCTACCTGCCGATCATCGCGCGCGTGCGGGCCAGCCTGCAGCAGACCGGATTGCTCTACGTCGGCGACAGCAAACTGGGCGGGTTGCAGACCCGTGCGGCCCTGCACGCGGCCGGTGACGCCTACCTCTGCCCGCTGGGCCAGGTACAACTGCCCGCAGCAGCGCGAGACACCCTGATTGATCAGGCGTTGGCGAGCGGGCCATTGGTTCTGATCAGCCGTCCGGACGCCGACGGACAGGTGGTGCGCACTACCACCGGCCAGCCGGTCGTCCACGCGGAGGTGTGGGAAACCCACGTCGGGCTGACCGCCACGGTGGACGCACAGCCCGTCACCTGGACGGAACGCCGCATCGTGGTGCGTGCGCCGGCGCTGCGAGCCCAACAGCAG
>JAAUTF010000435.1 GCA_012031775.1 Candidatus Altimarinota bacterium
TATGCTTCGCGATCGCCGCTTGCTAGTGCTGCGCTTTGCGCCTCGATAAAGCTGCGCAGCTCGTTCAGGGCAAGTTCTTCAGCATCCAATGTAGGTGTAGGCTGCGGCGCGCCACCGGTTGCCGAGGTGACTTCGGCGCTGGCAAGTCCGCGCTCATCGAGCCGGATCGTCAGCGCGTCGTAAGAGGGGAACGTCAACCGCAGTTCGTTCAGCGCCGCTGGGCGCTCGAAGGTCAGCGTGCCAGTATTGGCCTGCTTCGGCAGCCAGCCGCCCGCGGGCGCGATACCTTCGGCGAGCGTGGCGCTCACGTCGGTCGGTTCGTACTGCACGCCCTCCGCATCGAGCAGGCGCGCATCGCTGCCACTGGGGCCAACGAGCAGGTCGTAGCCCTGGCTGCCATTGTTGGTGAAGGCAATCGCGAAGCTGATCTGGTCGGCCTCGATCGTCATATCCGTCACATCAAGGCTGATGTCGCGTAGCGCGCTCTCGCCGCTCTTTAAGCTCTGCTCGATCGTGAAGCTGCCCTCATCTATTACACTGCCCGCTGCGGCGAGCGGTGTGTCAAGGGCGAAGCTCAATGTCTCGTAGGTCGGGAAGCGTAGCTCGTAGGGGCCATCGCCAGGTCGCGGGAAGGTAATCGTGCCAACATTTGCCACGCCGGGTGTAAAACCGCGCTCGGGGAGATACTCCCTGCCAGTTCTTCGCTCACCTCCAGTGGTTGGTACGCGGTACCACTCGCGTCGACAAGCTCCGCGTTGCGACCGGTGATCGTGCCAAAGACGGTGAAGCTTTCATCGCCGAGGTTGCGGAAAGCAACCCGCAGGTTCATGTTCTCGTCGGTGAGTTCCGCGCTGAGCACACGCAGCTCAATATCGGCCAGCGTATTGTCGTCGCTGCGTGTCGCCACGTCCACCTGGTAGCTGCCGTCGTCGGCTGACGTTGTCTCGGCGGTCAGTGTGGTGGGGGATGCCTCTGGCAGCGCCGTTGCCGTGCTTTGCTCGTTACCTATTGAAACAGTGGGAATCTCAATCGTCGGAATTTCTATGGTGGGAACTTCAATCGTCGGTACCGTCTCCGCTGTCGTGCCACCGCAGGCCGCCAGGAACAGCGCCAGAACCGACACGATAATTGGAACACCTCGCATTGTCACTCCTCTCTGTCTCTGCTTCGGACGGACGATCGAAATACTTGTTTCAGCAATTGATGTACCAAATATAGCATACCCTACTTCCCTGTTTCGCCACTGCCGTCCTTTGAACTAGGGCGATTGCAAGGTCGCCCATAGCTGGGGGTACCGGGGCACAGGCTCGCGAAAAACCCTTTTTTGCCCATGTAGGACGCTTGCCGAGCCCAGGTGCAAACGTCCTACGGCGTTATGCGTGTAGCGAGCGGGCGCTGCTGTTTGTTGGTACAATAGAGGCGAATATCAGCAGCAAGAGTACACGCGATGACATGACGCCCGGCCAGCCTTTTTTTGCGCATGGCGCTGCCTCATCGTGGTCAAGGTGCATCCGCGCTATCCCGTCGTTGTACCTGCCCCGCCACAACAACTATGTCACACGCTCTGAGAAAAACTCTTTGGCACCTACTATTGGGTTGCCTGACGCTCTGTACCCTCGCCGCGTGCTCTAGCTCGACAGCCGAAGACCGGAGTAAAGAGCCAGGAGGCAGAAGCTCCACGGTGATAGCCGAAGCTAGAAGTCAGGAGTCAGGAGGCAGAAGCTCCACGGCGATAGCAACGGCCCCAATCGCGCCGGAACCGCCACCCTCAGCAATTCCTACGCTGCCGCCGCTGCGCGCCCAAACGGTGATCTCGGCGACCGTGACGCTGTTAAGCGATGAGCTGCGCCACTTGGGCCACCTCAGCTTCGCCGATGCGCAGCACGGCTGGGTGATGCGCGGCACCTACGAGCACCCGGCTGGTCGCCTCATCTTTGTTGGGCGCGAGTTCCTGACAACGACGGATGGCGGCCAGAGCTGGGAGCTTCTGCCACTGCCGCCCTTTGCTATCGAGCGCCTGGTGTTTGCCTCGCCCACGCACGGTGTTGCGATCACAGCGCAAGGGCTCCAGGAAACGCACGACGGCGGGCGCTCCTGGTCGCCTGCTGGCCCGGAACGAGCGCCGCTCGATGAAGTTTGGCAAACGCGGCCTGGTGTCAGCAGCCCATGCGGCACGGACACCGAATACCCAGACAAGGTGAGCTTTCTCGACGAACAGCAGGGCTGGATCATGTGTGTCGGTCAGCCGGGAGCCGGACACCAGGGCAAAGCGCTGTTTGCCACGCAGGACGGCGGCATCAGCTGGCAGCTCGTCGCCGATACGCGGGGGAGTGTGCCGGGCGCGGAAGTGCCGCTGTTTGGCTATGTCCACGAGTTGCATTTTATCGACCCATTGAACGCCTGGATGGAAGTTGGCAGAGTTGGCATCAGCATCACAAGCGATGGTGGCCGCAACTGGTTGAGCAGCCCGAGCATCGTGCTCGATGCTCCCCAGGTCACCGCGCTTGCGCCGCTCAGCCCGCAGCACAGTTTTGCGATCGTCGACGCTAACACGCTTATCGAAACCAACGATAGCGGCCAGAGCTGGTGGCAAGTGTACCCCGCCTTGCGACCAGATAGCAGCATCGCCTTTCACGCTGCTCAGCACGGTATCGGAGTAGGCACCTTGCTCGACGGAAGCCTCGCTTTTCGCACCAGCGACGGCGGCGAAACATGGGCGGTGGCGACCCTGACAGAGGATGAAGAGCGCGCCCTGCGGCCTGAACTCCCCGTATCAAGCGGCACGATAACATGGAATTTCGATCAACTCAGCGGTGATCTGCTGCGTTCTGATGACGGCGGAAAAACCTGGCAAACGATTCCCTTTAGGGAAAAGGTGACCAACATCGCCACCGCGCCCGACGGGAGCCTCTGGGTGATGGCGATACCACACGCTCGGCGCGATCAACCTCCGACCTACAGCCTCCTACTGCGCTCCAGCGACAAGGGCGCAAGCTGGACGCAATACCGCACATGCCGGTGTGGCTTGCCCACAATAAGCTCAGCTTCGTCGACGCGCAGCACGGCTGGATCATCAGCGGCACGCACCTCTATCGCACTACTGACGGCGGAAGGAGCTGGGTACAACTGCATTGAGGAGGGCTATAGCAATCCTAAATGGGTTGCGTTAGAGGTCGTGTCGGTGCTCGCGGCCACGCCGCGAGCACCGACACCGACTTCTTCACAAGCTGTTTAGGCCTACTATTTGTAAAAGGGGTTCAAAATAATGATCACAGAGCAGATGGCTTGTATTCCGGAGCCGCTTAACCCAGATGGCTTTAATTCTAATGCGATACTGCCCTATAGATTGAAAATCTCACACATCCAGTCTTCTATGCAGGAGTTTTCTTGATTTTTTAGAGTTTGTGAACACTCAGCTCTACACAAAATCAATTCCTCGCTTGGAGTCAATGATGATGTCCGCTAATTTCAGTAGTACGGTTGGTGAATTTATGTCTTCCGCAATTCCTAAATACTGCCAGACTTTAACGCGCAATAAGCATCACAATGGTCATCCAGATCTTGTCCCCGCCGGATTTTATATACATGATGACATCTTGCATGGTTCAGAAGGAATAGAAATAAAGGCGTCTCGCTATACAAGTGGCTGGCAGGGTCATAATCCTGAGGATGTGTGGCTTATGGTCTTCGTTTTTGCTAGTAATCGTGCAAAGGACACTGTGCCACGAAGCTTTTCCTTTCGATCTGTTGTAGGCGCGAAAATAGAAAAGAGCGACTGGAAGTTCTCCGGTCGCTCGGATACGAGTCGAAGGACAATCACTGCGAGTGTGACAACCTCAGGATTTGCGAAAATGACGGCAAATTGGCTCTATCGTGCCATCGTCTAGTCGAGTAGATCTTCGAGGTCTAATTGATGAACATCAGTTTTTACCGATACATTGCTCAATTTAGGGATCGTCCGGGCGCTCATATCAAAATAGTCAGCGAAGCGCTCCACGCCTATACTACTATAACCCTGAGCTTCTGCGGCAGCAATAGTTGAACCAGAACCCATAAATGGATCTAGTACCGTACCAACTCCAAGCGGCAATGAGGCTCGTACAACTTGCCGTAAGAACGATTGCGGTTTAAGGCTTGGATGGTCGGCAATTGTCCGTTCAACGCGCGATGTTCGTTCACTAAGAATTACATCAGTAAATGGTTGATCAAGGCTATTTCGACGCAATCCTCCTGTCCCATAGACACGCAAACACTCACTAACCGTCATCCCCTTTGGTAAGGTTTCCGGAAAATACCCCACGGCTCGTATGCACTGCGGGGAAGCGAACAGACTTCTGGGAACTCGTCTTCTGCATTTTTTGGTCGATCTCCGCCGCGAAAGGTTCGTACAAGGCGGATAAGCTCTCCGCGAAACTCTAAACCGCTTTCTACGAGGGCAGAGAAGACGAGTTGTGATAAGAAGGCATTAGTGGCAATAAATATGTGTCCACCAGGGAGAACTGTACGTATTGCTAATGTCCCCCATTCCAGAAAGAAGCGATGAAGTAACTGGCGGTCTTTATCGTTTAGAGCAGTAAATCTTGGCAGCGGCGCACGATTACTTCCATCAAATGACGGAGGAATGCGCCATATACCACCGTTTCCGTTAGCTCGCTTCTCTATCTGGTCGAAGTTGTATTCCTTGACACCATAAGGTGGATCGGTGACGATAGCATGTATAGAATCTTTCGCTATCCTTCCCATCCATTCAAAACAATCTGCGTGTACAATCAACGAGTGTTTGAAAGAGACAGAACGATAGTCGAGCGAAAAGTGTGCAAGATGAGACATTGTTGCTCATTCCTCATCAGAAATCGAGTTGCCAATCGTATAGATTGGGCGCATCTCCCGTATTATTTTCTCGAGTTTTGTACGCTCCGACTCACTGCCAGAAAGTATTTTCTCTAGATCATACACACTCAATATGATTGCTTGTGGCGTGTTTCTTCTTTGAACAATATAACGGGTACTATTCTGTACAACGTCGTCCAACACTCGCCCAAAGTTGTTCTGAGCCTCTGTTGAAGCAATTAACTTTGTTTTCACTCGATTTCTCCACTCTATCGCAACCCTAACGAGTTTGTGAAGGAGCTTGTGCAGTTGCTGGCGGCGTAGCCGCCAGCAACTGCACGGCCACTTTACAAATTATTTAGAACTGATATAGCTGAATTAGCTAATTCAGCTATAGTATGCAGGACTCTTCTCATTTTGTCAAGAGATGGTGAGGAAAATCGGGCGTGGCCTGACGCTTCGTCGTCAGGCCACGCCGCTTCCTACTCATTCCTCAAGGCCTTGATCGGGTCGAGGCGTGATGCGCGCATGGCCGGGAAGAGGCCGAAGAAGATGCCAACGCCTGCCGAGATGCTGGTGGCGAGGATGATCGACGAGAGCGTGACGCTGGCGCGGCGACGGTTGGGTCTTGCGAG
>JAAUTF010000436.1 GCA_012031775.1 Candidatus Altimarinota bacterium
GCGGCGGCCTGGCAGCGCAGGCGCGCAGGCGCTGCGCGGCATGTATATCGCTTGCCATCGCCGATCGTGTTGTCGGCACAGCAACTTTGCGTACCTGGGAGATGGCAGCGACGATGGTGGAGCCACCGAGGCCGCCTTTCAGCAGGTGCTTGGCGTCTGGGGGGCGTTGCGCTCGCTGTACGCGCTCTCCCTGATCGACCATCGCATCGGGCGCGATGAGGGCTTTATCACCGATGTAGCGGTCGCCGAGGCCTACCGGCGTCGCGGTATCGCACGCCAGTTGCTGGCCCATATCGAGGAAGAAGCGGTGCTGCGCCACAAACATTTTCTGGCGCTCTACGTCAGCGCGCGCAATCAGGGTGCGCGACGGCTCTACGAACAGCTTGGCTACCACAACGCGCGCACGCGCCGATCTTGGCTGGCAAGCTTCTTTTTCGGGCAGGGCCGCTGGATCTATATGCGTAAAATCTTATGTAGAAAGGCAAAGACAATGGCGTCTGAGCAGGCAAACCCCTTCCACATCGCGCAACAGCAGTTCGATAGTGCAGCATCGCTGCTTGATCTTCCCGATAACATCCGCGAGGTATTGCGGGTGCCCCAACGCGAGCTGACCGTCAACTTTCCCGTAAATATGGACGATGGCTCGACGCGTATGTATACCGGCTACCGCGTGCAACATAATCTTGGGCGCGGCCCTGTCAAGGGCGGCATTCGCTACCACCCCAAAGTCGATATCGACGAAGTGCGCGCCCTGGCGATGTGGATGACATGGAAGTGCGCACTGGTCAACATTCCTTACGGTGGGGCAAAAGGCGGTGTCATCGTCGAACCGCAGAAGCTTTCGTTGGGCGAGCTTGAGCGCCTGACGCGGCGCTTCGCCAGCGAGATAAGCATTTTACTTGGCCCCGAGAAAGACATCCCCGCGCCCGATATGGGCACTAATGCGCAGATCATGGCCTGGATCATGGATACGATCTCGATGCATCGCGGCTATACCGTGCCCGCTGTGATCACCGGCAAGCCGGTAAATGTCGGCGGCTCGCTTGGGCGCACCGAGGCCACCGGGCGCGGCGTGAGCCTGATGGTGCGCGAAATGGCGCGCCGCAAAAAACCTCGCGCTCGACTCACTGCGCGTCGTCATACAGGGGCTTCGGCAACGTCGGCAGTGTTGCGGCGCAGTTGCTAGAGGAGATGGGCTGCAAGATTGTCGGCATTTCCGACGCCAGCGGTGGTTGCTTCAACCCGCGCGGGCTCGATGTGAGGGCGATGCGTCTGTATGCCGACCAGCACCCGCGCCGCCAACTCGAAGGCTATCGCAGTGAAGGGGTAGAGCCGGTTAGTGGCACTCAGCTCCTTGAACTGCCCTGTGATGTCTTGATTCCCGCTGCGCTTGAAGGCCAGATTACCACCGCTAATGCCGATCGCATCCGCGCCCGCCTTATTGTCGAAGGGGCAAATGGCCCTACGACGCCCGAGGCCGACGCGATCCTGGCTGGCAACGGCGTCGAGATCGTGCCAGATATCTTGGCGAACGCGGGCGGCGTGGTGGTGAGTTACTTCGAGTGGGTGCAAGGCCTGCAGGAATATTTCTGGGACGAGCACGACGTCAACGGTAAACTCGAACGGGTGATTGTCGGAGCGTTTAACCAGGTCTACACGCTCGCCGCCGAACGGCGCAGCTCATTGCGCACCGCCGCCTACCTGGTTGCTGTGCAGCGCGTGGCCGACGCGAACATCATTCGCGGGGTGTACCCTGATGATTTGGGCGCAGCCTAGGGGCGCAGCGTACTGCGCCCCTAGGCTGTGCCTGCCTCGATCGCAATATAGGCGCGCACCGTACCGCGCACGTTCATAAAGAAGTCGAAGACGGCTTTGAACATACCGTATTTGTCGTCGAGCGCCGTTTTTGCCAGCGCCTCTTCGCTTGCGGTCAGCGTTCGCGCGCGCCCGGCAGCCCGGCCCAAGCGGCTTGCCCGACTGCGTGCAGGGCGCGAGATCTACCACTGGGTTGTTGCGAATACGCTTGACCTTGCCCGCCTCCGCTACTGTCATCACATAGACGACCCCATCGCGCTCGGCGAACCAAACGGGCGTTGCCACCGCTGCCCCGCTCTTCTTATACGTCGTCAGATTAGCGTATTGCTGCTTGTACAAATTCGGAAAGGCTAGCGCTGCGTCTTTCGTCTGCTCCACTGTTGTACCTCGACTTCTTGGTTATGCCATGATGCACCTTTTTATTCTAACATAGGAAGCTGCTCCGCTAAGCTATTGTGCCCATTTTATCCCCAGGTTATCCACAAACTGTTAAACGTTACGGCACAGCACAGCCGTGCTTGACAGGGTGTGCTGCGCGTGATACACTGCCCAAGTTGTTTTGCATGACCACATCTAGTATAGAAACTAGGGCTGTGGCATCTATATCTAGCTTCTTCACATCACACCCATCGCGGTCTTTCTATGATCTCCGCAGAAACGTTTTACATCTCAGAAGATTGCTTCTGAGGAATTTTGCTGTTCGCACTACGTATAATAATCCTAAACAGGTTGTGGTAAGCGCTATGTTGTTCTGTGCGGCAACGTTGCACGTGGCGGCACAAACTTCGGCGCAAACCGCTGAAGGGCACTATGGTGCTCTCGCCTTATTGTAGGTCTTTACCGGGGATTGTACTGTTTGTAGGAGTTTGTTTTATGGCTATTGGAACGACTGAATCGGTCAATGGAAGGGCTGTCGGTGAATACCTCGCGCTCGACGAAGCTGGTATGGAGGTGCCAAGTGTTATTGTCAAGCGTGATGGGCGTGTGGTGCCTTTCGATGTAGAGCGCATCGAGAACGCGATGGCGAAATGTTTCGTTAGCTTGAACCGCACCCCGCAGACATCGATCGGTGAGCTGTCGGGGCGTGTGATCAACATTATCGCCGCCAAGTCTCATGGCAGTGCGCCGACGGTCGAAGGTGTTCAGGATATCGTCGAGATGGTGCTACAGGCCGCTGGCGAATTTGAAGCGGCAAAGCACTACATTTTGTATCGCGCCGAGCATGCGAAAAAGCGCAGCGAGCGCCCGATCCCCGAAGCAGTGCGTCAGGCCTTCGCCGACTCCGATCTCTACTTCCCGACTGCCATCCAGAAGTTCCAGTTTTTCGATAAATACGCACGTTTCAACTACGACCTTGGCCGCCGTGAGACATGGATCGAGACGGTCGATCGCTCGGTGGGTTTCCTCTACGAGCTCGCTGGCTCGCGCCTGCCAGCCGAGACCTACGAGCGCGTCCGGCGTGCCATCCTTGAGATGCGTGCCATGCCGTCGATGCGTTTGTTGGCGATGGCCGGGCCGGCTGCACGGCGGAACAATGTCACTATTTACAACTGTTCGTACCAACCTGTTGAAAGCATCGACTCCTTTGTCGAAGCGTTGACGATCTCGATGAGCGGCTGCGGTGTTGGCTTTTCGGTAGAGGGCAAGTATGTCGAAAACTTTCCACGCATTCGTCGCCAGACAGGCCTCGCACCGAAGCATATGGTCGTGGCCGACTCGGCAGAGGGTTGGGCTGAAGCACTGCGCACCGGTATCGAAACATGGTTCGAGGGCGGCGACATCCGCTTCGATCTTTCGCAGCTGCGGCCTGCCGGGGCACCCTTGCGCACCAAAGGCGGGCGCGCCTCCGGCCCTGAACCGCTGCGTGTAATGCTCGACTTCGTGCGATCGCGCATCCTGGCGCGACAGGGCAGCTACCTGCGCCCGCTCGACGCCCACGACATCATGTGCTCGGTGGGCAACGCGGCCGTCAGCGGTGGCGTGCGCCGGTGCCTACCAAAAGGCACTCGTGTTCATACAGAACGAGGGGCTATTCCCATCGAGGAAGTACGCGAGGGCGATAGAGTGATAACGTCCAACGGGTACAAAACTGTAACCGGATGGGTAGATCAAGGAGTTCAAGGGATCGTCGAGATTCTTACAGAGTCGGGAACGCTCTTTCGGTGTACACCAAACCATCGCGTTGCCGTACTTACCGATGTCTGGGGAGGGCATACCTTCAAATATGCACGCGATCTAACGCCCGAAGATCGACTTCTCTTTATCACTCATCCGGTAGATGGCGAAACGCAGGAACTGTTACCTCTACCTGAAAAGCGCGAAGCAGATCATAGCGGATCACATGTCAAGCAGCCCGTTCTCGATACTGAAACAGCCTGGTTCCTGGGCAAATTCTTTGCCGATGGTTATGTACAGTTGACTAACCATGATAATCACGGTAAAGGTGGTAATACGCAATTCGCTATTGCGTGTCATACCGATGATATCAACCAGATCGAGCGTGTTTCTGCCTGGATGGAGGATCACAATATTACAGCTCGGATGGTCTATCAGAACGGCAATTGGGTGCAAATTCGCAGTGGTAACCGTCAGATAGCGCACTGGATCAGTTCCTACAAGCAGGCAAAACCTCACTGAGTGTGCCTGAAGTGATCTGGCGTTCATCATCTGAGGTGCGCGCAGCTTTTATTGCTGGTCTAATGGACGGTGATGGTTGTTATAGTGATCGACCGGTAACTATCGTTTCGACCATTTACGAACCTTTCGCCCGTGAAGTTGTGAAGCTTTTGGCAACGCTTGGCTTAATAGCCGAAATCCGTATGCGAAGGCCAGAAACAGACGAAGGTTGGAAGGCACAGTGGGTTGTTTCTATCAAAGATGTCCTTGCCCTCCAAAACGCGTCCATCGTCCTTGGTAGCCATAGTTGTAGCCCTTGGGTTGTTCGTAAGGGCAAGCAGTCAGGGTATACGGTTCCCGGGCATTTGGTGAAGCGCGACTTGCCTCGCAAGGACTATGTCAACCTCTGGCCGAGTAGCCGTGATGCTCATATGAATAGTGCGACACTCACAACGTTGGTGGATGCTACGCACTATGTACCGGTTGCGATTGTCGAAGTTCGGCCTTGCGGAGATGCACATACCTACGACATAGAAGTACGCGATGGTAGTATGTTCGTTGCTGAGGGATACCTGGTTCATAATACGGCCATGATCTCCTTGTTCGACTACGACGACGATGAGATGCGGCTCAGCAAGAACGGCGATTTCGAACGCGAGAACAGCCAGCGCTGGAACGCCAATAACTCCACGGTGTGGCCCGAGAGTGGCCTGACCCAGCCCGAGTTCATCGGCCAGTTCTTAGAGATGGTGCAATCTGGTCGCGGCGAGCCCGGCATCTTTAACCGCCACGCCGCCAACACCATGCGCCCGGCCCGGCGCAAAGAAGATGTCTTTGGCACTAATCCGTGCGGCGAAATTGTGTTGCGCCCATGGCAATTCTGCAACCTGACGGCCGCTGTCGCACGCCACGAAGACACCTTTGACAGCCTGCGCGAGAAAGTGGAGGTGGCGACGATCATCGGGACGATACAGTCGCTTGCCACTCATTTCCCCGGCCTGCGCCC
>JAAUTF010000437.1 GCA_012031775.1 Candidatus Altimarinota bacterium
CGCGTTGCAGGGATATCGTGCAAGGTGAGCGGGCCGCTCATCGCAGCATAAAAGGTCTCAAGCGGCGCGACAAGCTCCGGGTCGAGATAGGTAGCTGGACTCATGAACAAATCTCCTCGTGTAAACGCGTCACTGCGCTCTAGCAGAATTCAGGAGTCAGGAGTCAGAATTCAGAAGTGCAAGGCAGTTCATCAGTGTAATAGTCCGTGCGAAACGTCTTGCCTCTGGTGTCATGTTGCGCGCAACGACACATCTCGGCCGAGACTCTGCGCTGCGCTCAGCGTGACGGCATGTGCAGCTTCAATTGGTATAAGGTACCGCTAACAGGCCAATAGCATCGTGGTGGAACCACGACACGATTGGCACTATTGCAGCTTGCCGCGTACCGTGCGTATGTATTTTAGTATACCGCAATCCGCGCGCTATCGCACGCTTAGGGATGCGGAAAACAGGGCGGTTGCCCCACACGCTCGTGAAGCGTGAACTTTTAGAAAGCGAAGCGGTTCACCTCACGGCTCACGGCTCACAAGCATTCCCTAACCGTGGCTTAAACGACGCTCTAACCCTTCAGCCCCGTCAGCGTGATGCCCTGGATGAAGGTGCGTTGGGTGAAGAAGAAGAGCACAATGATCGGGGCGATCATCAGCATTGCGGCGGCCATCAGCGGCCCCCACTCGGTTCTGGCGCGGCTGAGGAAGCCGTACAGGCCGATCGCCAGCGTATACTGCTCGCGGTCGCCAAGGTAGATCAGCGGCCCGACAAAGTCGTTCCAGTTGTTCATAAAGGTAAACAACGCCACAACTGCGAGCGCCGGGCGGCTCAGCGGCAAAATGATCCGCCAGTAAATTTGCAGCTCGCTGGCACCATCGATCTTCGCCGCCGCCGATAGCTCCTGCGGAATGGTCAAGTAAAATTGGCGCAGCAGAAAGATAAAAAAGGCGTTACCAAAGAAGGCTGGCCAGGTCAGCGGGTTGGTGGTGCCGATCCAGCCCAGGTCACGGAAGATCAGGAATTGCGGGATCTGGATGACCGAGTAGGGGATCATCAGCGTGCCGAGCAGCACAACAAAGAGCGCGTTGCGGCCCGGCCACTCGATGCGCGCAAAGCCGTAGGCGGCCAGCGAACACGAGATCAGCGTGGCGACAACATTAAAGAAGGTGATATACAGTGTATTCTGCAGGTAAAGGAAAAAGGGGATGGCGGTAAGCGCGCGCGGGTAGTTGCCCCAGGCCACCGGGTTGGGTATCCACTCGGGCGGCAGCCGAAAGAGCTGTTCGGGGGCTTTAAGCGATGTCGAGAACAACCACAAGAAGGGTATGGAAAACAAGGCACCGAGCACGACGAGCGCCCCGTATGCGGCAATCCGCCGCGCGATATGCTGAAAGCGCAGGCCGCGCAGTACGCTGGAACTGCGCTCAGGTATCACTGCTTGAGTTGACGACTTTGCCATCAGGATTTCTCCCCTTCATAGTAGATCCAACGTCCTGAGGTTTTAAAGAGCAGCAGTGTGAGCCCCAGCACAAAGGCGAAGAGCATCCAGGCCATCGCGCTTGCATAGCCCATTTTGAAATATTTAAAGGCGTTCTGGTAGATCATCATCGCGTACATCAATGTCGAACCTGCCGGCCCGCCCGCCCCGCCTGAGAGGACAAAGGCGGTGGTAAAGTATTGAAATGCAGCGATAATGCCGAGTACCAGGTTAAAAAGATCGTCGGTGTGATCATCGGTAGCGTGACATGCCAGGTTTTATGCCAGCTGTTTGCGCCATCGATATCAGCCGACTCGTACAGGTGCTGGGGGACATCCTGTAAGGCGGCCAGCAATATCACCATGCTGCCGCCAAAGCCCCACAGCCCGATCAGCACCAACGAGGGCTTGGCCCATGCCGGGTCGGAAAGCCAGCCGACTGTTGGCAGCTGTAGCAGTTTCAAGAGCGCATTGACGAGGCCGAATTGCGGGTTCAACAACCACGACCAGAGCATAGCAGCGGCGATGTCGGGCACGATGCTCGGCAGGAAAAAGACCGTGCGAAAGAAGGCTAGCCCGCGCACTTTGGTATTGAGCAGCAGCGCTACACCCAGGCCGATGAGCAAGTTCAGCGGGATGGCCAGCATGGCGTAGAACAGCGTATTGCTGACCGCTTGCCAGAACAAGGGGTCGCTGGTCAGCAAGGTTTGATAATTGTCGAGCCCGGTGAAGGTTGGCGGCGAGATAATGTCGTATTCGGTGAAGCTGTAGTAGAACGAGGCCAATACAGGGTAGAGCGTAAAAACGCACAGCCCGATCAGCCAGGGCGCGACAAAGAGCAGGCCGTTAATGGTGCGTCGTGTAAGCGCCGGGTTTGGTCGCTGCGGCGCGCGCATACGTGTTGCGGTGCTTGCCATAGTGAGCGTCTCCTCGTGCCGTCTAGTGCGTTGAACGCCGTATGGTGGCTGTCTGTCCCTCGTCCCTTGACCCCTTCTCCCACCAGGAGAGAAGGGGGGAAACTGCTTCCTGCTGCCTTTCGAAGCCCTTCTCCTGCCATGGGAGCGGGGTTTGGGCTGAGGGCAACACCGCTATGTTCATCGCCTCCGAACGCGCTCGGCACAATCTGCAATTGCACTAGGCTGCTTTGTCGACTTCGGCCTGCACGTTGTTGGTCACTTCGTCGAGGCCGGCCTGTGGCGTCATTTCACCACGCACGACCAGATCATAGACGCGAGCCAGTTCATCGCGATAGAATGCCTGTACCGGCATAACGGGAAACGACCTATTTGAGGCCGCGCCCGTCTGAGTGAAGATATCGAGGTAGGGCGATAAACGATTGGTTTCGCCGATCTTCGCGCGGATGCCCTGCTCCCACGGCTCGAACTGACTGCGCACACAGGTGCCGTTCACCGTCTTAATACCCATCTCGGCGCTATGATCGATAAATGCGTAACGAATGAACTTCCAAGCGGCTTCAACATTTTTACTGCCGGCGGGGATGGCGTAATGCCAGCCGTCGATCAGATAATTGGCGCGCTCCTCCGGCGTTCCATTGAGGGTGGGCCAGAAAGTTACAGCGTAGTCAATATCCGGCGAGTGCTGATCAAGGGCCTCATACGTCCAGAAGCCGTCGAAGATAAAGGCGGATTGCTTTGCGGCGAATGGGTTGCCCGCTTCGTATGTGCCTGGGCGCTGGTTGAAGGCAGCAAGCTTGTTGACATCGATCTCTTGGATGTAGGCCGCGATCTGGGTTAACGCTTCGACATTGGCCGGGTTGTTGGCGGTGACCGTACGATTGTCCGCATCGTATAACGCCCCGCCAAAGATATAGGCCCAGTTGGCGAACTGACCAGCTGTTGGATTGTACCCAATGCGCTGGATGTCACCGCCCGCGTCTTCTGCAGAATAGCTTTTGAGTGTTCGATCAGCTCGGCAAAGGTCGTTGGTGGTTGCTCAGGATCCAGACCTACAGCGCGATAGACATCTTTGTTGTAATACAGCGCGATATAGTCAGCGCCGCCGGGGATTGCATAAAGCTTGCCGTCGAATATACCACCATCGAAAAGTGGAGTGATAAAGTCATCGCGCGTCAGCCCGGTTTCCGCAAGCAGCGGCGTCAGATCGGTAAGCGAGTTCTTGGCGGCAAAGGTGGTCAACGGCGCAGCGCGCATCACAGTGGCGTCGGGCGGCGTGCCGGCAGCGGTGAGTGTCGCCAATTTGGTCGACCAGTCGGGATCGAAGTTCCAGGCCAGCGCGATGTCCGGGTTCTCTTTGGTAAACTCGTCGCCGATTACGGTCATAAGGTTGTTGTAGATCTCGCCCCAGTTTTCGTTAAGAATGTCCAGCGTTACGCTGCCACCCGCGCTGCCAGTGTCTGCTGCCGGGGCACCGCCGGTTGCTGGCGGGCTCGCCGCACTGCCGCACGCTGCAAGGAAGCTCGCCCCACCCGTCGCTACCATCGCCTGCAGGAATCTGCGTCTTGTCATTGCATTCGTCGTCATGGTCGATCTCCTGATTCTTTGAGATTGTACGCCAGCCAGATTTCGGAAAAAGGGTATGCTGCCGCCCGCCGTGGCGTGGCCACGCCGCGATCGGGTCGCTAACAGCATCCGCCGTGATAGGTCTATTGAGTGAGCGCTACCAACGATCGGGCTGGTACACGCGGGTATCCACTGTGCTCGTCTCGGTCGTCACTAGTTTGGCAAGCATACGGCCCAGGCCAGGGCCGCGGGTCATGCCACATTCGAGGTCGGCACCGATCAGGAACAGGCCGCCGATTGTGCCTGCCTGGCCCAGAATGTGGCGCATATCCGGCACCCGAGTTGGGTAACCTACCCGCACCTCACGCGCCGCGATCGTTGCCAGCAGCGGCACTACATGGGCGAAGGCGCGCGCAAGCCACAGATGATAGTGATGGGTCGTGTCGGCTAGCGGCGCTACGCCAGCCGCGCGGTTTTGCGGCGTCTGGCCGCGCTGCAATGCGGCGATGTCGTGTTGCAGCGTCGGCGGGTGGATCACAATTTCCTCGCAGCCGATCAGCAGGCCGCCCTGCTCGACGCGCAGATACAGATTATGATAGTCGGGAAACATGAGCATTGGCATGCTGTCCGGTACAGCGTCAAGCGGCTGGCTGACGAAACGGGCAGCCTGGGTTGCGAGCAGCGGCAGCGTTACGCCGATGCGATGGACAAGTTCGTGCAGCCAGGCTCCCGCAGCGATAACGACCGTCGCCGCATGTAGTGTCCGATCGCCAACGACGACGCCGCGCACGCGGCCATCGCTGATCACAATCTCGTCGACCGCCGTGCCAAGGCGTAGCTCGCCGCCCAATGCAACGAACTCGTGCGCCAGGGCGTGTACTGCGTCGGCAGCTACTATGCTGAAGGCGTTACGCAGCAGCAGTGCGCCAGCGATCTGTTGCGGCACCACGATGGGTGCAAGTGCGTGCAATTGTTGGGACGAGAGTAGTGTCACATGCTCGTCGCCAAGCTGGGTGCGCGCGCGTTGGTAGGAGCCTTGCAGGGCCGCCATAGTATTGGCGTGCATGGCGATATGCGCAATACCGTGCTGGCGCAGCCCGATCGTATGCCACCGGGCCAGATCGCGGTACAGGTCGAGACCGTAGAGCTCGATATCAAGTTCGGGCTGTGGTTCGCTAGCACCGGCCAACCAGGGCGCAATAAAGCCGGCCGCCCCCCCGGCTGGTCTGTGTCGCCAGTTCTGGCTCGCGCTCAAGCAAAATCACGCGCCCTACGCCGGCCTTCTGCAGATGATAGGCCGCGCTGACGCCAAAAATACCGCCGCCGACCACAATGTACTGCGCTTTGTGTATCGTCGTTGATCACACGTTCACCTTTGTGTGTTGTTGCTACGCTGCGCCTACACCAGCTCAAAAGTCAGTGTCGCGCCGCGCGCGAAAGCGCCTGCATCAAG
>JAAUTF010000438.1 GCA_012031775.1 Candidatus Altimarinota bacterium
TCCTTGACGCGCCGAATGTCGTCGGCGCGACGCACGAAAGACAGCGCCACATAGTCGACATCTTGTTGGAGACCAAAGATCAGGTCTTCTTCGTCCTTCTCGGTGAGTGCCGGCGCGCTTACCGCAACCCCTGGCAGGTTAATGCCCTGGGACTCGCGCAGCATACCACCGCTGATGACTTCTGTCACCACCTCGCTGTCGGTCTTCGAGAGCACCTTCAGCTCCATCAAGCCGTCAGAGATCAGGATGCGGTCGCCCGGCTGCACATCGTGCGGCAACATCTGATAGGTTGTGCTAACCTTCTGGGCCGTACCTTCTTCTAAAAGCTGGTTGGTGATCACAAATTGTGCGCCGGTCACCAATTTTACCGGCTGCTTGTCGACGAGATGGCCGGTGCGAATTTTTGGGCCTTGCAGATCTTGCAAAATAGCGATCGGCTTATCGGCATCGGCTGCTGCGCGTCGAACCATATCGATACGGCTGGCGTGATCGGCGTGGCTGCCATGCGAAAAATTCATGCGGGCGACATTCATGCCGGCATCGATCAAGGCAGCGATCTGTTCAAGCGTATTAGTGGCTGGTCCGAGGGTGGCAACAATTTTCGTGCGGCGCATTAGCTCTCCTTCTCCTTACTCGACGCGTATGCTGTCTTTGATCTGGTCGAACAGTTTGTCCCCTACGCCAGCAACACTGCGCAAGTCATCGGTGCTGGTGAAAGGGCCATTGGCCTGGCGATATTCGACGATCCGGGCCGCGATCGTCGCGCCGATACCCGGTAGTTCTTCCAGGTCGGCGGCGGAGGCGATGTTCAGATTGAGCAGATCTCCGGCACTGCTGACCTTGCTCACTTCGACCGGTTCAGCCGCTTCGTCGAGGCTTGGGATGTGGATGTGTTGTGCGTCGCTGAGCGGCGCAGCCAGATTGATCGCTGCGCCTGCAGCATCGTTACGTAAGCCGCCAGCGGCCACGACCGCATCTTTGATACGGGCTCCTTCAGACACCACGTAAACATCAGGGTGTGCAACTGCACCGGTGACATAGACGACCAGCACCGCCGGGGCGAGAGGTGCTGTTGTCGCTACCACTACCGGCTCCGCGAGCGTTGCAAATGGATCTGCTGTCTCAACCGCTTGTGGCGGCCTCGTTAGTTGCGCACGCAGTAGCGGCCCGCCGACAGCCACACAGAGGCCCAGCATCGCGATTCCGAGCGCTATCGGCGCGCTCCGCTCGCGACACCAGGCCCAATAGTTCTCGAACATAG
Source organism: Candidatus Altimarinota bacterium (assembly GCA_012031775.1). GTDB lineage: Bacteria > Chloroflexota > Chloroflexia > Chloroflexales > Chloroflexaceae > JAAUTF01. The sequence goes on from JAAUTF010000438.1 coordinate 1,262, forward strand.
TGCCTCCACAGGATACATGGTAAATCGAGCGTGGGCTGGGGGCCGCAGGCTTGTAGCCCACGCTCATATCCATATATACCGTTTGAGGAGGCCGCTTGGTTACGACACTAAGAGAATTATAACATGCTGCCAACATTCTTCTAACGCTTTTCCGATAGGCCGCGTGCTATAGTGAATGCTGAAAAGGAGGAGTGTATGTCATTTAATACCAATCGATTTACGCAGAAGTCGCAAGAAGCGATTGTGACAGCACAGAACCTCGCCGAGCGCAATGCAAACGGCCAGGTTGAGCCCGAGCACCTGTTGCTTGCGCTGCTTGAGCAGGGCGATGGTGTAGTGCCGGCGGTGCTGGGCAAGATGAGCGTCCCTGTCGGCGCGCTGATCCAGCAGACGCGCCAGGAGATCAATAAATTGCCGCGTGTCAGCGGTAGCAATGTCCAGGTGGCGATCTCGTCGCGGCTGCGTAACGTGCTGTTGCGCGCCCACGACGAACTGGGCCAGTTCGGCGACGAATATGTTAGTACCGAGCATCTGTTGTTGAGCTTGCTCGACCAGGCGGGCGGTGGTGCCGAGCGTTTGCTGAAGGCGAACGGGATTGCGCGCAACAACCTGTTGCAGGCGCTGCGCGAGGTGCGCGGCACGCAGCGCGTCACTAGCCCTAACCCCGAGGGCACCTATGCTGCTTTAGAGCAGTACGGGCGCAATCTTACCGAGCTGGCGCGCAAGGGCAAGATCGATCCGGTGATCGGGCGCGACGAGGAGATCCGCCGCACCATCCAGATTCTTTCACGCCGTACCAAGAATAACCCGGTGTTGATCGGCGAGCCTGGCGTTGGTAAAACTGCCATCGTCGAGGGCCTGGCCCAGCGTATTGTGCGCGAAGACGTGCCCGAGTCGCTGAAGGGTAAAACGGTCGTCGCGCTCGACATGGGCGCGCTGATCGCCGGTGCCAAATATCGCGGCGAGTTCGAGGAGCGCCTCAAGGCGGTGCTCAACGAGATCGAGCAGCGCGACGATGTGATTCTTTTTATCGATGAACTGCATACCGTGGTTGGTGCTGGTGCTGCCGAGGGCGCGATGGACGCCGGTAATATGCTTAAGCCCATGCTGGCGCGCGGCGAGTTGCGTATGGTCGGTGCTACCACCCTCGATGAATATCGCAAGTATATCGAGAAGGACGCCGCGCTCGAGCGCCGCTTTCAGCCGGTGTTGGTCGATGAGCCGAGCGTCGAAGATACGATCTCGATCTTGCGCGGCATTAAAGAGCGCTACGAAACCCATCACGGGGTACGTATTACCGACGCCGCGATCGTCTCGGCGGCGATGCTCTCCGATCGCTATATCGCCGATCGGTTTCTGCCCGACAAGGCGATCGACCTTATCGATGAAGCGGCAGCTCGGCTGCGGATGGAGATCACCAGCGATCCCCAGGAGCTCGATGACCTGAAGCGTCGCCAGATGCAGCTGGAGATCGAGCGCGAGGCGCTGAAACGCGAGAAAGATCAGGCGAGCAAAGAGCGCCTCGATAAGCTTGAGCAGGAATTGGCCGATTACAAAGAGCGGCGCAGCGCGGTCGAGGCGCAGCTTCAGCGCGAGCGCGAGATTCTGGGTCGCATCCAGCAGTCGCGCGAAGAGATCGACGGCACACGTGTTGAGATCGAACGTGCTCAGCGCGAGTACGATTACAACAAAGCCGCCGAGCTGCAGTATGGCAAATTGAATGAACTCGAGCGCACTATCCGCGCGGCCGAGGAGCAGCTTAAGGCGAGCGGCTCGATTTTGCTGAAACAGGAGGTCGACGAGCAGGATATCGCTGAGGTTGTCTCGAAATGGTCGGGTGTGCCCGTCTCTAAGCTGCTGGAAGGCGAGGTCGACAAGCTGATCAAGATGGAGGAGCGTTTGCATCAGCGCGTCGTCGGCCAAGATGAGGCCGTCAGCGCGGTAGCAAATGCGGTGCGCCGCGCGCGCGCCGGGTTGCAAGATCCCAATCGCCCGTTAGGGTCGTTCCTCTTCCTTGGCCCGACCGGTGTGGGCAAAACCGAGTTGGCCAAGGCCTTGGCCGAGTTCCTGTTCGACGACGATCATGCCTTGATCCGTATCGATATGTCGGAGTACCAGGAGAAACATACTGTGGCTCGGCTGGTCGGCGCGCGCCTGGTTATGTCGGCTACGATGAGGGCGGTCAGCTCACCGAAGCGGTGCGGCGTAAGCCTTATAGCGTGGTGCTCTTCGATGAGATCGAGAAGGCCCACCCTGATGTCTTCAACGTGCTCTTGCAGGTGCTCGACGATGGTCGCCTGACCGACGGCCATGGCCGTGCGGTGAGCTTCAAAAATGTCGTAGCGATTATGACCAGCAACGTCGGCAGCCCGGTGATCATGGAATTAACGGCGGCTGGCGCGAGCGAAGATGCGGTGCGGCTGCGTGTACTCGAGGAGCTGCGCGATGAGTTTCGGCCTGAGTTTCTCAACCGTATCGATGAAACGATCGTGTTCCGCCCACTCAGCCGCGAGCAGTTGACGCTTATCGTCGATATTCAACTCAGCGGTCTGCGCAAGATGCTCGGTCAGCGCCGTATCAGTCTTGACCTGAGCGATACCGCGCGCCGACAGCTGGCAGAGGAGGGTTACGACCCGATCTACGGTGCGCGGCCGTTGAAGCGCATCATTCAGCAGCGCCTGCAGAACCCCTTGGCTATGGCACTGCTGCAGGGCGAGTTCCGCGAAGGCGATACGATCGTCGTCGATGCCTACGACGGTGGCTTTAGCTTTATGAAGCGCCTCTAACAGGGGCAGCGTGATCTGTGAAACGTAAGCTGTTACTCATGGGTCACGCCGCCTACCTCTCATCCGTCACTTATCTTGCACTAAGATGAGACTCATCTCCAGCAGTTATACTTGTTGTGTCACGAACGCTCAGGCAGGACGAGCAAGTGACGGTGAGCATCTCCCTTTCCCTCCTTCATCAAACGGTGTGTGGTTGCAGGGCCACACGCCGTTTGATGTTAACCCCGCGTTCATCCCGCGCTGCTATGCTATACTTGCGAGAGCACTCCGGCTTCCGCATTCAGGATTCAGCAGGCCGCACGTCTGATTCCTCTGTAACCTGTAACCTGAGCAGCTAGTATGGACAGCCGACACATTATCGCGACCGAGCAACAGTATACGTCCGGGCTTTACCCAAAGCGCAATATCGCCATCATTGGCGGTGCGGGCGCGCGGCTCTTTGACGCTGAAGGGCGCACATTTATCGACTGTGTCGGTGGTCAGGGTGCGGCGAACCTGGGCCACAATCACCCGGCGATTGTCGCCGCGATCCAGGCGCAGTCTACGCGCTTGCTTAACTGTCCTGAGATCTTCTATAACGACGAGCGCGCAGCTTACCTGGCCGAGTTGGCCGCCGCTTTGCCTTTCCCCGCGCGTATATTCCTCTGCAACAGCGGTGCCGAGGCGGTTGAGGCCGGGATAAAATTTGCGCGGATGCTCACTCGACGCCCGAAGATCGTCGCCGCTATGCGCGGCTTTCACGGGCGCACGATGGGTGCGTTAAGCGCCACCTGGGAGAGCAAATACCGCGAGCCCTTCGTGCCGCTGGTGCCGGAATTTGTGCATGTAGCCTATGGCGATGGCGCGGCGCTGGCGGGGAAAGGACCCAACCGTGGATGATGAGGTCGATCTGTTCGTGATCGGGGCCGGTTCGGGCGGCGTTCGCGCGGCCCGCATCGCCGCCGGCCATGGTGCGCGGGTTATGCTGGCGAAGAGTTCCGGGTAGGCGGCACGTGCGTCATTCGCGGCTGTGTGCCAAGAAGCTGCTGGTTTACGCCTCCCGCTTCCCGGAGCATTTCCACGAGGCCGCGGGCTTTGGCTGGACGGTGCCGCCGGCGCAGTTCGATTGGCCGTCGCTCGTTCGCGCGAAGGAAGGCGAAATCACCCGGCTTGAGGGGCTCTACACGAAAACACAGGTCGCGGCCGGCGTGACCCTGGTGAAGTCCCGCGCCGTGCTCGACGGGCCGCACCATGTGCGCATCCTGTCGGATGGGCGGCGCGTGCGGGCCAAGCACATCTTGATCGCGACCGGCGGGCGGCCAAACCGGCCCGAAACCCTGAAGGGGGTGGAACATGCCATCACCTCCAAC
>JAAUTF010000439.1 GCA_012031775.1 Candidatus Altimarinota bacterium
GCGCCGCGGCTGCGCACCAAACACCAGCTATTAAGCGCTGTAATGCGCCCGGACTTGGTGTAGCTCTAGGAGTGTGCGCTCGTAGCAGGCACTAATCGCAACAGCGGCAGCAGTGGCTGCTGATAAATCGCGCTGGCGCGCCAGCTCCTCTAGCCGATGGCAGCTCTCCACCAGCGCAGTCGCACCAACAATGCCAGCGTTCGCTTTGAGCGTGTGCGCGGCGCGCTCGACACATTCGAGCGTTGCTGTATCGGCCAGCGCCGCGATATCTGCCATGAGCAGTGGTGTTTCGCTCAGAACATATCGATAAATTCGACCACGATCGTCGCATCACCGCCACCGAGCTGCTCTTGCATACGATCGAGCACAGTGCGATCGATCTGGTTTGTTGCGGGCAGCTCGGGCGACGCTGTGTTGTGCTGCGGTACGCGGTCGAGCGCTGCGAGCAATTCTTCTAAGCGCACCGGTTTGCTGACATAATCGTCCATGCCGGCCTCAAGGCAGCGCTCGCGGTCGCCGCGCATGGCGTTCGCTGTCATCGCGATAATGCGCGGGCGGCGCTCTGCCGGGTAGCTCGCCACCATACGCCGCGTTGCCTCCAGGCCATCCATCTCCGGCATCTGCACATCCATCAGTACAATATCGTACGATTGGCGGCGCACGGCGTCGAGCACTTCCAGACCGTTGGCGGCGACGTCGGCGCGGTAGCCTAGCCGGTCGAGTGTGCGCAGTGCAACTTTCTGGTTCACCACGTTATCCTCGGCCAGCAAGATACGCAGCGGCTTGCGCTCGGCCAGTTTGCGGTCGAAACGTGCGGCAGTCTGTGGCTCGCGTTCACGGTTGCGTGTGTTGCCGAGCGCTTCGAGCAGCGAGTTATAAAGCGGGAAGGACTTAACGGGTTTGGCCAGCCAGGCTGTAAACAGGCCTTCGGTAGCGTGGCTCTCGCGCCAGCCCAGCGCGGTGAGCAGCACTAGCGGTAGCGGTCGCGCGAGCCGTCGTCGCTGAATCGCCCGTGCCAGCGCCAGGCCATCGGTGTCCGGCATCTGCATATCGAGCAGCGCGACATCGAAGTGTTCGTCGGCGTCGAGCCAGCTCAGGGCCTGTTCCGCCGAGGCGGCAGCCGCTACATACATCCCCCAGCCCGTGGCCTGCTGGCGAATAACCTCGCGGATAGTCAGGTTATCATCGACCACCAGCAGCCTACGCGCGACAAGCTGTGAGACCGGGCCGCTCAGATGTGGGCGTGGTGTAGCCTTGCCAGCAGCGCCAACCAGTGTGAAATGGAAGGTCGATCCGCTGCCCGCGTTGCTCTCAACCCACATCGTGCCGCCCATCAGCTCGCAAAGGCGACGGCTGATCGCTAGGCCCAGGCCAGTGCCGCCATACTGGCGGGTAGTCGAGGCGTCGACCTGGCTGAAGGCCTGGAAGAGGCGGTCTATTTTGTCGGCGGGGATACCGATGCCGGTGTCGCGCACGGCGATATGCAGCTCGTAGATGCTCGGCGGCGGCGTGTTCGAGCCAGAGATCACCAGCGGCCCCTCACCCTCGGCGCTGAGATTGCGCGCGCTCAACGTTACCACAACCTCGCCGCTATGCGTAAATTTGAGGGCATTGGAGAGTAGGTTGACCAAAATCTGACGCAGGCGCGTCACATCGCTGATCAGCGTTTGCGGCACCGACGCATCGATAAAATAGGCCAGATCGAGCTGTTTCTGTGCGGCCTGCGGGGCCAGCAGTTCCAGCGCGGCCTCGATGCAATCGCGCACATCGAAGGGTTGCTGCTCTAATTCCAGCTTGCCCGACTCGATTTTGGAAAAGTCGAGAATATCGTTGATAATTGTCAGCAGCGCGTCGCCGCTGGTACGAATCGTCTCGACATATTCGTGCTGGCGCGGGTCGAGCTCGGTGTCGAGCAAAAGGCCGGTCATGCCGATCACCCCATTCATCGGCGTGCGGATCTCGTGACTCATATTGGCCAAAAACTCCGAGCGCGAGCGCATTGCTGCTTCCGCCGACTCTTTTGCTGTGATCAACTGCGCCTTGTACTGCTTTTCAATACTGACATCCTGGAAATAGACAGCCAGACCGTCGGGCGAAGGATAGGCGCGCACCGCCGTCCACATATCGAGTGGGGCGAAGTATTCATCGAAGAGGACGGGCACCTGCTCGTGGACAGCGTGACGATAGCTGGCCTCGTAGCGGGTGCCGATCAGGCTGGGGAAGAGATCCCAGATCACCTGGCCGATCATAATCTCACGGCTCATACCGAGCTGGCGTTCCGCTTCGGGGTTGACATAGGTAAAGCGCCAATGATGATCGACGGCAAAAAAAGCGTCGGAGATGCTGTCGAGAATATTGCCAACGCGGATGGCCAGCTTACGCGCCTCGTCCTCTTCGGCGATCAAGGCTTCGTAGAGCTGCAAATTCTTTAGCGCCTGGCCAGCGGTCGTCGCAACGTTCTGAGCGAGCGCGATCTCGGCTGGGGTGAACACACGTGGTTCAAGCGCATCGAGGCCGATGGTGCCGATCACCTCGTCATGGACAACAATTGGCACCACCAGCAGCGAAAAAGTCGCGCGCGCCGCCAGAATCGCTCGGATGCGGTCGGCACGTGGATCGCTATGTACATTGTATTGCATAGGCACCCGGCGCGCGATCACCTCTTCGCTGATCGGGTTGCCGACCACCGGCAGTACGATGTCGATAGCCGACTGGCGGCCCGGCGCATAATGCTCGGCCACAATAGTTAATTCATCGCGCCGCTCGTTAAGCAGACCGCAGGCGGCTTGTGGCAGATCGAGCGCCAGGCAGAGCTCGAAGCAGACGATCTCGAGCGCCTGGCGCATATCCGAGGCCATCGCCACCGCCGCCATAGTGCGGTTGACGGTCATGGTCTCGCGCACAATACGCTGCATATCCTCGTAGAGGCTGGTGCGCTCGATCGCTTTGGCGACGTGATCGCTGACGGCCACCATAATGCGCAGGTCATCGTCGCCAAGGCTGCCGGCAATCACGCTCTCGACGTTTAAAACGCCGACGGCGCGGCCCTGGATCATCAGCGGTACACAGAGTTCGCTGCGGATCGAGGCCATGGCGGCGAGATAGTCGGGATCGTTTTGTACATCGTCGAGCAGCATAGGCTCGCGGCTGCGCACCGCGCGCGAGATGACGCCTTTGCCGAGCGGAATGCGCGTGAGCGTATGCTCGTAGCCGACCTGGTGCTGGAGCACGAGGGTATCTTCGTGAAGCAGGTACAGGCTGACGAGAGCGTAGCCGAAGGCCTGCGCGCTCGCCTCGACCACAGCGCGGAAAATATCGGCGAGGGTCGTTTCGCGCCCGATCGCGCGCCGCACCTGGTCGAGCAGTGCGAGGGTGCGTTGCTGGCGGGTGGTTGCCGCCTGGAGCGCGGCGTAACGTTGCTGGCTTTGTTTGAGCTGTCTGCGCAGGCGGGCGAGTTCCGAGCGAGATGGAGTTCGTTGTGATGCCATGATAGTGCTGTGGCGCAGGGTGCTGCTGTGGCGCAGGGTGCTGCTAGGGCGCAGCACCCTGCGCCCGTACGGTTGGCATGTTGTTAGCGCGCATTGGCGCGGCGTTGCTGTGCGCGTTGGGCGACGCGTTGTAGCGCTCGGCCCCTGGCTTTTCGGGGCGGTTGGTGCGGTGTTGCTCGCTACTAAGGCTGAAGGCCCAATCTTCGAGCAGGGCACCGAGCGGCCTTGTGGACATTTCGATCACCGGCGGCACGCCGCGGTTGAGCGCGTTGACGAAATAGTCTTGCGCAAACGGTATAACCGTGTTGATCGGCATCTTCAGCGTGCTCTCGATATCTTTGCGCGCCAGAGCGCCGCGATCGAAGGTGGTGTTGAGCACTAGCGTCACTTTCGCCCGCGGGTAGCCGATCTGGTCGAAGACATCCAACATACAGGCCGCCATCGACACCGATGCGATCTCGGGCGAGAGCACCGCGAGCACCTGGTCGGAGGCATCGAGCGCGGTCAGCGTTGTTTCGCGGAAGTCGTGTGGCAAGTCGATAACGACATACGGGAAATGGTCGCGGAGCTCGCCCAGCACAGTGGCGACCTTATCGGCGGTTATAAGTTCACTCTGCTCGGGGCGCGGCGCGGCGGCGAGCACATGGACACCACTGGCATGCGGCAGCATACGGCGCTCGACCAGCTCGAAGTCGATGTCCTCCGAGGGGACACTGGCGAGATCGGCCCAGGTGCTGCGCAACGGCAGGTTGAACATCAACGCGCACTGGCCACTGGTGAGCACCATATCGACCAGTGCGGTGGGTTGCTCCCAGATCTGAGCCATGCCGGCGGCGAGGTTGGTGGCAATGGTGGAGACACCGACACCGCCGCGTAACGAGAAGACCGAGAGCAGTTTGCCCTGGGTTGTAGCGGGGGCAAGTGCATGCGGCACAAAACGGCGCAGCAGCGCCTTCACGCGCGCCTGCAGTTCGGCCGCCTCGAAGGGCTTAGCCATGTAGTCGTCGGCACCGGCCTCTAGCCCGCGGATACGCTCTTCGAGCGAGTTGTTTGCCGTGAGAATCATAATCGGGCGCATGCTGAAGTGCGGATTGCGCCGCAGACGGCGACAGGCCTCGTAGCCATTCATCTCAGGCATCTGCACATCGAGGATGATCATATCGGGCTGCACGGTTTCGGCACGCAGCAACGCCTCGCGCCCGTTCTGCGCCGTCACCACCTCGTAGCCCGCCGGGGCAAGCGACGATACCACGAGTTTCAGGTTCATAGCGCTATCATCAACGACGAGAATCTTCTGGCTCACCGTGCTCTCCTCGTAGTGTGTTACAGGGTTGAATTGAGGTACAATCAAATCCGCTTCAATTTGACAGAACTTACAGCATCAACGCTGCGTACAACAGGTTTCGCAACAGGTATCAATTATGTTATCAACGGCGAATTACCACAAAAAAGTGCAAGAAAGGGCCGTGCGCGCGTCGCTCGTAGGACTCTTTCTCGCTTTAATAGGGGCCCTAAACAGTTTATGAAGAAGCGTGTGTCGTGGCTGGCGGCTATGCCGCCAGCCACGACACGGCCTCTAACACAACCTATTTAGGATTGCTATATAGACAAAACATGCAGACATCACCACACGAGAGAAATACAATGAACCATAGACAAAACATGCAGACATCGCACAAAAGGATAACGCCACAAAGCACGTGCATGCGCTGCGCATGTGTTCCTTTGTTCGACGTTCTTTTGTTCTTTCTATGTATAACACGGCTTATTCTAGCCAGCGGGCTGGCCGCCATCATCGGCGCGGGCTGCGCCTGGATGAAGCCGGTTCCGGTCACGCCGATCAGCACCCGGCCAACAACGCTCCCGACGACGGCGCTCCCGACGACGGCGCTCCCGACGACGATCA
>JAAUTF010000440.1 GCA_012031775.1 Candidatus Altimarinota bacterium
GGCGACATCGTTGAGGTCGCGACGGTTTGGAGGAGGTTGCCAAGGCTGAGGGTGAAGAAGAGCAACTCACCGGCCATCAGCGAGCGCCAGGCGAAGGCCCAGCCTTGCTTAAGACCGGTGATAATTGCGGGTAGGGCGGCGGGCATAACCACCTGAGTATAGATCGCCAGGCCGCGTGCGCCGAGGGTGCGGGCGGCACGCACATAGAGCGGCGGCGTGTTACGCACGCCGTCGGCCACGCCGAGCGTGATCGAGAACAGGGCGCCCATTACCACCACAAAAATGATCGCGCGCTCGTTGAGGCCGAACCAGAGGATGGCGAGCGGCAACCAGCACACGCTGGGCAAGGCTTGAATGCCGATCACCAGCGAACCGACCGTGTCTTCCATCCAACGGATGCGGCCAAGGCCAAGGCCGAGCGGCAGGCCGATCGCCAGCGAGATCGTGTAGCCCAGTGCGATACGGCGTAGGCTGACCAACGCACCGGTGATATAGAGGCCGCTCGTCAGTCCATCGGCGAGCGCGCGCAACACCGTGAGCGGACCAGGAAAGAGATACGGCGGGTAGAGGCCGCTACGGGCGACCAATTCCCAGAGCAATAAGAGACCGATATAGAACACGCCGCGCCGTAGCCACGTCAGGGCCGTATGTACGCCATTGGTGCCTGTGGGCTGAACGGATCGTGGTTGAGTTAGTAGTTGATCGGCCATATTTTTTGAGAATTCAGGAGTCAGGAGGCAACATTCAGAAGGTGAGAGCATCCGACAACTGCCTCCTGAATGCTGCCTCCTGAATACTGCCTTCTGAACTCCCTGCTACAACTCCGCCCGCCGCAAGACGGCGAGCAGTTCGGCGGCCATGTCGACAAGAGCGTGATCTTCGAGCGCGCGCGGGCGCGGCAAAGCGACACGTAGCTCGTGGACGATGCGGCCGGGGCGCGGCGAGAAGACCAGTACACGGTCGCCAAGCGCGATCGCCTCGCGCACGTTATGCGTGACGAAGAGCACCGTTTGCCCGCTTGCAGCCCAGAGCGTCTCCAGATCGGCGTGCATCTGGTCGCGGGTGAGCGCGTCGAGCGCGCCGAAGGGTTCATCCATGAGCAGGACGCGCGGGTTAGTTGCAAGGGCGCGGGCAATAGCGACGCGCTGACGCATGCCGCCCGAGAGTTGGTGGACGAAGTGGCGCTCAAAGCCGCCGAGGCCGACCTGAGTGAGCAGACGCTGGGCGATCTCGGCGCGCTCGGCGTGCGGGCGGCCCTGCTGACGCAGGCCGAACTCGACATTGCGCTGCACATCGAGCCAGGGGAAAAGCGCCGCATCTTGAAAGAGCAACACGCGATCGTTGCCAGGCCCGCTCACGCTCTGCTGCCCGGCCAGCACCTGGCCGACGGTCGCTGCTTCGAGACCGGCGACGATGCTGAGCAGCGTTGACTTGCCGCAGCCCGAAGGGCCGAGCAGGCAGACGAACTCACCAGCGGCAACGTCGACGCTGGTGGGGCGCAGCGCTTCTACCGCACCCACAGCGCTTGTGAACGTCTTGCCGACGCCCTCGATACGCAGCGCAAGGCCGCGGCGCTCGTTTGTTTTGGTCTGATGTGCGATAGCAATTGTCACGATCTCACCGTGTCACCGTGTCACCGTGTCAGCCTGTCGTCGACAGAGTGACCAGGTTACATGGTGAGTTACTTCTACGAGGCCGCAACCGCCTCAAGACCCTTTTCCTGCAACACAGCGTTGAGCAGATCGAGGCTGTAGATCTGGCTCAAGTCGGGCTTGGTATCGGCGAGGAAGCCCAGTTCAAAAGCGTGATCGGCGGAGACAAAAAGCGTCGAGGCGAGCGGGTCGAAGGTGAATTCGAGCGTAGGATAGGAAGCGTCGAGCACTGCGCGCGGCAGTGGTTTGGTGGTAACGCGCTCGATCTCGGCGTTTACCAGGCTCTTGCTCTCTTCCGCGTTGGCGTTGATAAATTCGATCGTTTCGACGTGGGCCATCAGGAAACGCGAGACAAGGTCGGGGTTCGCTTCGAGGTAGGCACGGCTAGCAATAAGGTGAGTGGTGACGAAACGACCCTCGGGCCAGGCGTCGCGTTCGTCGATGAAGATCTCGCCGCCGGCCTCCTGGATCAAGCGCGTCGCCCAGGGCTCGGGCACCCAGGCACCATCGATAGCACCTTGCTGGAAGAGCGTCAGAATATCGGCGTTCTGCGTGGGAACAATCTCGACGCTGCCGCCCTTATCAGCCGTCTCTAGATCGTTCTCGCGCAAATAGTAGCGCAGCGCAACATCTTGCGTATTGCCGAGCTGCGGGGTAGCGAACTTCTTGCCGGCGAGATCGGCAGCGGTGCTGATACCAGCTTCGGGGCGAACGACGAAGAAAGCACCACCGCTCGTAGCACCGGCGATAATACGGAGCGCATCGCCATTACTGCGCACAAAACCGTTGATCGCCGGGTTCGGCCCGCTGTAGGCAACATCGATCTCGTTAGCGAAGAGCGCCTCGATCAAAGCAGGGCCAGCGTTGAACGTAATGACCTCCAGGGTTACGCCAGCGCCAAGCGCCTGCTGAAAGGTACCCTTCGCCACGCCAACGAGCGCAGGAGCGTGCGTCAGATTTGCAAAGTAGCCGAGGCGGAGGATGGTTGCCGTGTTTTGTCCGTTGGCCGCCGGGGAGGCGGCCTGGCCGCAGGCCGCCAGCAACAGCGAGACCGCTGTTAGAAAGGCGATTAGACCAGCGAATGGGCGCGAGGTATTCATGGCGGCGCTCCTTCTTTAAGCGTGGATGATACCACACACTGACACGATAAAGCAATCAGATATCGGTGAGCGAGGCAATACTATATTACTGAATCAACTTTGTCAAGAATAAAGTTGAGGACTAAGATCATGGTGCGCTAGTACGTGACCGTGTTGGCCAACGCCAGGTTCAGGGACGAGTTGATGCTGGCCAGTGGCGGCAACTGCGCCGCCGCCACTGACCAGCACAACCAGCTTTTTGAAATCGTGTCTAAGAGCGAAGCAGCGCGTGGGGAAGAGGCGCAAGTGCGCTCCAGTGCTGCGGCCTACCAAAGAGCTGCTTTTGTTCAGCTCCTAGACAGACCGCGTGCTAGAATAAAGCAGCATATGAAGCGACAAAAGATCATAGCAGGAGGTTACGGTGCCTTTACAGCGGGTTTCGTTCACGGGCGCGACGGGCGAGCAGCTGGCAGCGCGGCTCGATCTGCCGGAGGCGACACCGCGTGCCTATGCATTATTCGCGCACTGTTTCACGTGCGGTAAAAATTTAAAGGCGGCGTCGGCGATCAGCCGCGCGTTGAACGCGGCGGGCATCGCCGTGCTGCGTTTCGACTTCACCGGCCTTGGCGAGAGCGAGGGCGATTTTGCGGACACAACCTTTGCGACCAACGTGGCCGATCTAGTTGCAGCCAGCGCGTATCTAGCAGCCGAGCATATGCCTCCTGCGCTGCTCATCGGCCATTCATTAGGCGGAGCGGCGGTATTACAGGCGGCATCGGCCGTGCCCTCGGCGCGCGCAATCGTGACGATCGCTGCGCCAGCGGAGCCGAGCCATGTGCTCAAGTTACTGGAAGCGTCGCGCCCAGAGATCGAGGCACGCGGCTGCGTGTTGGTGCATATAGGTGAGCGCAGCGTGCCGATCACACGCGAGTTTTTAGCCGAGCTAGCAGAGACGAAGATGGCGACAGCGATCGGCGGGCTGAAGCGGCCACTATTGATCTGTCACGCACCGCTTGACGACACCGTCGGTATCGACAACGCGGCGCAGATTTACCAGCAAGCGCGCCACCCGAAGAGCTTTCTCGCGCTCGACGCGGCCGATCACCTGCTAAGCCGACGCGAGGACGCAGAATACGCGGGCAGTGTGATCGCGGCCTGGGCGGCACGTTATCTGCCGCACGCTGAGGCAGTGCCTGTACCCGAGACGATCGTGGGCGTCGAATTGCATATCGGTGCCAGCAGCTACACCACCACAGTGCGCGCGGGCAGGCACCAGTTGCTCGCTGATGAACCGCTGAGCGCGGGCGGGGCCGATCTGGGACTGAACCCATACGACTTTCTGCTCGCCGCGCTCGGTGCCTGTACGGCAATGACGCTGCGGATGTATGCTGACCGCAAGGGCTGGCCGCTGCAGGGCACCACAGTGCGGCTGAGCCACGCCAAGATCCACGCCAGCGATTGCGCCGAGTGCGAGACGAAAGAGGGGCGTATCGACCGCATCGAGCGCATTATCACGCTAGAAGGGCCGCTCGACGCCGAGCAGCGCGCCCGGCTGCGCGAAATCGCCGACCGCTGCCCTGTTCACCGCACGTTGCACGGCGAGATCGAGGTGCGGACGAGGGTGGAGGAAGTCAGGAGTCAGGAGTCAGGAGTCAGAAGGTTGAAGTCAGGAGTCAGGAATCAGGAGGCCGCGCACCCATCACGCCATTCTGAATTCTGACTCCTGACTTCTACCCCGTATTCTTCAGGCCCGCAGCGATCCCGTTAATCGACATGAGCATGGCAAGTTCGAGGGCGTCCTGCTCGTCTTCGGGAACGTCGGCACGCAGGCGGCGCAGCAGTTCAACCTGAATGTAGCTCAGCGGGTCGATGTAGGGGTTACGCGCGCTGATCGAGCGTTTGAGCACCGGCATGTCGTCGAGCAGATCGTCGATCTGAGCGACTTGCTGAATCATCTGCACGCTGCGCTGATGCTCTGCGCCGATCTCGGCGTAGATCGTCGCGCCGAGCTGGCGATCGGGCACGAGATCGGCGTAGAGCTGGGCGATGCCGAGATCGGCTTTGACAAGAATCATCTGCGCGTTGCCAAGCAGTGTGCGAAAAAACGGCCATTCGGCGTACATGCGGCGCAGCAACACGAGCCGCTCCTGGGCAGCTTCGTTGTCGCCATCGCTGTGAACAAAATCGCGCAGCGCGCTGCCGAGGCCATACCAGCCAGGCAGGGTGTGGCGGCTCTGCATCCAGCTAAAGACCCAGGGGATGGCGCGCAGATCTTCGATGCGGTCGCTCTTACGACGGCTAGCGGGGCGCGAGCCGATGCGCAGACGGCTGATCTCGTTGATCGGCGTGGCAGTACGGAAATAGGTAAGAAATTGTGGATTGTCGTAGACCAGGGCCCGATACGACTGGCGTGCTGTTGCGGCGATCGCGTGCATCGCCGCGATAAATTGCGCATCCGCAGCGCGCAGCACGTCGGGAAAGCCCGCCTGGATCACCGCGTTCACCAGTTGCTCCAGGTGGCGGTGGGCCAGCCGCGGCTCAAGGTAGCGGTCGGAGATGACCTCGCCCTGGTCGGTAACTTTGATCTGGCTTTGCAGCGTGCCGGGCGGCTGCGAGAGAATGGCCTGGTTGGCGGGCCGCCGCCG
>JAAUTF010000441.1 GCA_012031775.1 Candidatus Altimarinota bacterium
GTTCCTTGATTTTCGCGCAGATCGGCCCCGCGATGGAAGCGATGTGTCTCTAGCTTAAAGCCGTCGAATTGCAGGTAAAACTTCAATTCGCTTGCGATGGCGTTGCAGATAAGCCAACAGGCGATCGTTGCGCGCAAGCTCGATGCCGTTGGTATTGATCAGAATGCGCACGATCGGGCGCTCCATAATCGCATCCAACAGATCGATAAGCTGCGGATGGATAGTTGGCTCGCCGCCGCTGATCATCAGCACATCGATGCGCCCGTTCTCACGCGCGATGCGGGCGTCGATATTCGCCAACACTGCTGCGACCGGCACCACACCGCGCAAGTCGGGCGAGCTCGAGGCGAAGCAGTTCGGGCAGCACAGGTTACAGCCGAGCTCGATGTCTTCCAGCAAAATGCAAGTGTGCTGTGTCTGCAACTCGCCGAGGCCGCGCAGATACACCTGCGGCACCGCATCGAAATTGCCGAAGAGATCGGGCGTATGGCGTTTGGTTGGTGCTGTCCATTCTTCTAAATAGCTCAGAATAGTCGCTGATTCATCGTAGAGCGTGCGCACCATACCGTGATCGGGGCAGCCGCGCACCAGCCAAACGCGCCCCTCGGCGTCGGCGCTCAGATACCCGGCCAGGCGGCGCACCTCGCTAAGCGGGCGCTCGGGCTGTTCGTGGTGGCAGTGTGGGCAGTAGGCGCTGACATACCGCACAACCCGGTCATCGCGCAACGGCATTCCTGGCATTAAGATGCTCCTTGTAGGAGGGTACAGGGTACAAGGTGATCGACTATTTGTGCTGCGCATCAGTTCTGGCGCAGCACAAAATAGTCGATCACATTAAACAGCAGCGTTAGTGCCGCGCCGATGATAACACTGAAGGCGACGCCATAGAGCAGCACATGTGCCGCATAGCGGTGTTTGCCTTTGCGCAGCACTAGGCCGCCGATCAACTCGGCGAGCGGTATAATCAACACGAACAGCAGCGGCAGCAGCTGTGCTATCACATGGCTTGAGCCAAGCGCCGTCATCTGGATGGCGACCAGACCAAAGGCGTTGCAGCCGAACAAAAGGTTCAACAGCGCTAGCACCACGCCCAGCGGCCAGGCGGGAAGAAGCTGACGTTTACTGCTCATAGCGGTGTTTCGCATCTCTTCCTAAAGCAGTTCCAAGCGACGTATTCAGTCATTGGAAGCCTGATAATAGCGTCCCAATGCGGCAGGCACGATCTGTAATTTCATATCTACAATTGTATTAGGCCCCAAACACTCCGCGGAAAAAGAAGGCGATCAGCACCACGAGCACGACTGCTGCCAGCCCGCCGAGAACAACTATCAAGACAGAGTACAGGGCACCATAGAGCAGCGTGCGCCCGAACAGCGCACGTGGGCCTTTGCGCCAGGCCAGGCCAAGAACGACTTCCAGCAGCAGGAGCAGCGGGCCGAAAAAGATGCTCCAGATCGCATCGCCCTGGGTTATAATCCACGGGATGCTGCTCAGGCCGATCAGGAAGCTGTTGCCGACAAGCACCAGAAAGCCGAGTGGCCAGGCAGCAGGCGGTGCTTCATCTACACTTGAGCGGTAAGCCGGCGGCCCCTGCAAACGGCGCAGCGCTTCCTCGACAACATACTGCGGCTGGCCGGCCTTGAGCAGCTGCATACGCAGCGCCGGGAGCGCAAATTCGCGCTGGTAGCGCTGAAAATAGGCCAGGCAGCGTTGGATCTCGTGTTCGATATCAACGACGCTGCCCGAACTGCTGGCTGCGGGCGGCGCGCCTGCCACTGCCTCCGCCACTTCAGCATTAGGATCATGTGCCTCTGTTCGCCGCTCTTGCTCGCGGTTCTGGGCTTGCGGTTCTGGGCTTGCGGTTCTGGGTTCTGCGCGCTGTGCGCTCGGCTCTGCGCGCGGCACGCTGTGCGTTACGCTCTCGACCGCGCCCTGAAAGCGTGTTAACGCCTCATCAAGATCGATCGGCGAGTAACCAGCGGCGAGCAATGTTTCACGTAAAACAACAAGATCGTACTGATCGGCGTTACTACGCAAATATTCGAGAATGCGCTCGACATTGCGCTCATCGGGCATCGGGCAACTCCAGGCTAGGTAGGCGATACACGCCTCGTCTCCAGCGGCGCACAAAATAGCAGATCAGGAGGGCTGTCGTCGGCAGCAGAAAGAGCTGTGAACGTGTCATCCCCTCCCAAACGACCGTATTGCCGCGCACATACTCGACGCCGAAGCGAAACAGGGCATACGCGAGCAGGTATATTTTTAGCATCTCGCCTTTTATATACAGGCGTGGACGCAGGTACCACCATAACACCACGAACATCAAGCTGTGAAAGAAGATCTCATAGATAAAAGAGGGATGCAGCCGCACACCAGGTACGCAGTAGGGGCAGTTTGGGATCTGTGCGAGCAGTGCAGCGTCGAGCCTAATGCCCCAGGGCAGCGCGGTCGGTGTCCCGATCTGCTCGGTCAGAAAGCAGCCCCAACGCCCGATCGCCATGCCGAGGGCTACGGCAGGTGCGAAGAGATCGCCGGTTTTTTCCTGGTAGCCAAGCACACGCTTGAACAGCAGCGCACCGATATAGGCACCGCTCAACCCGCCGAGAATGCTTTTGCCACCGTCGATCAGCGCACCGACCAGCGAGGGTGCGTTCGCTCCGTCGATGTAGATCCACAGCGTGGCCAGCCGCGCGCCGATCGCTCCGCAGAACAGAGTGCCCACGATCACGCCGAACAGGCGCTCATCCAGCATGTTGCGCCGCTGCGCCTCATAGAAGAAGAGCAGCGTGGCCGCAATCACCCCGGCTAGCACAAAAAAGCCATGCGTTGGCACACGTAGATCGCCGATCTGGAAAAGATAGGGCAGCAAACCGCTTCCTTCTGGCGTGGCTAAGGTTACAGCTCAGAGGTTACAGGTTACAGTAGGAACGTGGCAACTAACGAAAGATGATCGTCGCCTGTAACAGGCTCTCAACTTCCAACTGCGCGACGGTGTGCTCATTATAGCAGATAGGCTCGCCGCTCTCGGCTTGTCTTTGCAGCTTTTATTCCGATCTGCTATCTTGCCACAGTCAGGGGTCAGACTTTTTCGGTTCACGGCTCCCAGCTTTTAGTTCTTGGTTCTCGGCTCTGCGCTCTATGTTTTGCGCGCGCTTTTTTTAAATGAGAAAAGGCTTATGCACGAAATCCTCCTCGACGCTCCGCTCGATATGCATCTGCACCTGCGAGATGGCGCAATGCTCGAATTCGTCGCACCGCTCAGCGCGCGCGATTTCGCAGGTGCAGTGATTATGCCCAACCTGGTGCCGCCGGTCGATACGCTTGAGCGCCTGCACCGCTATCGTGCTGCTGTTGCCACCGCAACCGCTGGCCACCGCTTCGCTCCCTATCATACGCTCTTCTTCCGTGCTTATAACGAGGCCGAGCTGCTCGCCGCTCGCCCCTTCATCATCGGCGTGAAGCTCTACCCCGAGGGCGTGACCACCAATAGCGCCGCCGGGGTCAGCGATATTGCAGCTGCCGCCGAGACCTTTGGCCTGCTGGAGCGCCTCGGCATCCCGCTGCTCGTCCACGGCGAGAGCCACGGCTTTGTGCTCGACCGCGAGGCCGAGTTTCTCGCTGTCTACGACTGGTTGGCCCGCAGCTTTCCACACCTCATGATTGTGATGGAGCATATCACCACCGCAGCCGCTGTCGATCTGCTCGATCGACATACCAATTTGTTTGCGACGATCACCTTGCATCATTTGATTATCACGCTCGACGATCTCGCTGGCGGCCTGTTGAACCCGCATCTCTTTTGCAAACCGATCGCCAAACGGCCCGCAGATCGCGACGCCTTGCTTGCGGCTGCGCTGAATGGCCATCCCAAAGTGATGTTCGGCAGCGACTCAGCACCGCATCCGCGCGATAAAAAAGAGGCCGCTGGCTGTGCTGCCGGTGTTTTCAGCGCGCCGGTGGCGGTGCCGCTGCTTGTGGATCTCTTCGCCCAGCATAACGCCCTTGACCGACTGCCTGCCTTTCTCTCGCAGAATGCGCAGCGTATCTACGGCATTCAGCCGCCGATAAAGCAGTTGCGCATCCGAGCCGAAAGCTGGCAGGTGCCACTGCAGTACGGCGAGGTTGTGCCTTTTATGGCCGGGCGCACTATCGATTGGAGGGTGGTAACGCCGTAGGGCTGTGTAGGGGCACAGCACGCTGCGCCCCGACTGGCCCTACGGCACTGTGCCTGCTATTAGTCCATGATCAGCGGCAGATAGATGGTGTTTTCGCCCTTCGGTGTCGGCTGCGCGCTGCCGGTTGGTGTTGGCGTTTGCGCACAGCAGGGCGTGGCGCTGCCCGTCGGTGTCGCAGTGGCTGGCGTGCCAGGGCTGGTGTTCGTTGGTGTGGCTGGTTTAGCGGTGTGAGTGCCTGTCGGGCTGGGCGTGGCGGTGGCGCTGGCATTGGGGTTGGGCGTGGCGGTGGCGCTGGCATTGGGGCTGGGCGTGCTTGTGCTCGCCCCCACCGTGGCTGTGTTCGTCGGCGTCAAAGGGCAGCAGGGCACATCCGTCGCCGTCGCCGTATGGCTTGGTGTTACAGTTGGGGTCGCTGTTGGTGTCGGCTCCACGCGCCCGGCTTCGAGGTTGTAAATTTCAAGGATCGTGCTGGTCGACGCGCCCGCCTTCGTTCCGCCGCTGGCGACATAGATGCGCCCGCCGATCGTCACGGGGAAAATGCCATGGCGCGCCGTTGTCATCGGGGGGCCAGCTCGCCAGCTGTTCGTGCGCGGGTTATAAATATCGACCCGGTCGTAAACATTCATCGCCGTCGCGCCCGCGCCTGTTGCGGTCTCGCCGCCGATGATATAGAACTCGCCACCCGCGTAGACGGCTTTGCCCATGCCGCCGCCGCGCCTGTGGCAGCGGCTCCAGCGTTGAGCCGCTCTGGCTGCTGCTCTGCCAGCTGTTCGCCGCCGGATCGTAGATCTGCACATAGTCGAAGCCGTTGCTCACCGTGTTGCCGCCGTCGCGCCCGCCGAAGATATAGAACTTCTGGCCATCTGTCGCCGCAGCTGCGTGGTTCACGCCCACCGGCATCGGCGGCAGCATCGCCCAGCTATCTGCTAATGGGTCGTAGACGGCGGCGCTGTTTACTGTCGTACTCCCCACGATGCCGCCCGCCACGTACACCTTGCCGCCGATCAGCGCCGATGCCACTGAGCCGCCGGCGTAGGGCATGTTTGCACCGTGCGTCCATCTATTCAGCGCCGGGTCGTAGATCTGCACCTTGCCCATGCCCCTCGTCAGACCACCGAAGAGGTAGAATTTGCCGTCGATCACCTGCGGCGGCGTGGTGATAAAGCACGGCCCATGAGCCGCTACAACG
>JAAUTF010000442.1 GCA_012031775.1 Candidatus Altimarinota bacterium
TGGATCTGGCACGCGACATCGCTGCCGGCCATGCCGCCGCCCACGCGCAGGTCGGCATCACCACGCCCGCCTCGCGCTCCATTTGCTCGACGATATCGCGTAATTGGCAGCCGATCGATTCGAAGAAGGCGCGGGCAAGTTGCGCACGTGTACTCCCTAGCGTGAGACCGAGAATGCTGCCGCGCACACTGCGGTCTTCGCTCGGCACACCGAGCCCGGTGAAAGCCGGAACGAACACCACGCCCGCGCTATCCTCGGTGCTCGCCGCCAACGCACTTAGTTCGTCGGTAGAAGACACGATGCCAAATTCCTGCATCCAGCGCACTGCTGCGCCCGTCACCGTCAGATCGGCCTCTAGCGTATAGGTCGGTGTCTGCCCTAGCTCCCAGCCCAGGTACACTTTACAAACTCCCTGTGGCGGTGCCAGCGAGCCAGCGACCACATTCACGACCGAGGCGTGCCGTGGGTCGCAGCTGCCTGTCCCGGCAGACGGCAGTCGTAGCCGAAGAGCGCCGCCTGCTGATCGGTGATCATCGCCAGCACCGGCACCGCAACGGTCGCTGTGCCATCAGGCAGCAGCAGTTCACCAAAGAGATGATTGGTCGGTCGTGGCAGGGGCAGCGCCGCACGCGGAATATGCAGGTAGGCCAGCCACTCATCCCAGTAGCGCCGTTTACGCACATCGAAGACTGTCATACCCTGCAGCAGCGAGTAGTCGAGCGCGTGTTCGGCGGGCCGACCTGAGCGCCGCCACGATCCAGCCAGCGGCGAGCGAAACCCGAAGACGCTCCTCTTCTGCCGCTTGGCGAAAGTCAGCGTCGTGCCGCATGCGCCAGGCCATATGCATCGCCGAGGAGTATGCGCCCGGGAATGGCCCAGTCGCGCGCGTCGCTCGTGGGCCAGCGCCCAGCCGTCGGCCTCGGCCACCAGCGGCTGCGTGCGCAGATCCTGCCAGGTGATCGCATTACCGATCGCCGCGCCGCTGATGCTGTCCCAGGCGAAGACCGGTATCGCGCTGTGAGGTAATACCGCAGGCGACGATCGCCCGCGCTGCAATACCGGCCCGCGCGATCGCCTCGCCGATCGCCTCGCGCACACTGCTCGCCACGGCCTGCGGCGACTGCTCAACCCAGCCCGGCTGCGGCTGAATCCAGCCGAGCTTACGGTAGCCATAACCGCAGACACGGCCCTGCTCATCATAAATCGATGCTCTGCTCCCACTTCCACCCTGATCGATGCCGAGAATGTATCGCGTCATAGCTTCATATTGCCCACAAGCTGTCTTTTGGAGAATATCGAAGACGTATTATACGCGAAACACACGTAAGGGCGCAGCATGCTGCGCCCTTACGTGTCCTACCACAAAAAACGTGCTCTGCATCACACCCCACGCGTGTGCAGCCGGTATGAATAGATCAACACAAAGGCGCTCATCGCCAAGACGCTCACCACCAGCACGGCGAGAGCCAGCGGCGGGTGCAGCAGCAGGCTACCTAGCGTGCTCACCACGCCCGCCACCACCATCGCGCGCCCGCCGACTCGGTGCGTACGCCGCCAGACTTGCTCGTTCGCCAACGTCCACGGTGTGCGGAAGCCGACAAAATAATTCGGAGTTACGCGGCCTAGTTCGTTGCCGAGCACCACAAACAGCAAGCCGATGCCGACCCCGATCCACTGCGTCACATCAAGCGGCAGGCCCAGCGCAAAGCCCAGTGTCGCGAGCTGCAACAGCAATAAAAAGGACAACCAGGGCGTTCATAATGAGCCGATAGGTGCCCGCGAACTGCGCATAGGACGCACGGCGCGGGTCGATCTGCGGCAACCAGGCCAACAGCGCAAGCAGAGCAGCAGCCAGTAGTGGGGAGAAGAACGCGCCAAACCAGCGGTTCGTATGCCCATCGACCTCACCAGCTATGTTCCAGTGGATCGGCACCTGCTCCGGCAAAAACGGCAGCGCTAGCACCCCAAGTATCACCATCAGGCCCGCTGTGTAGGCCGCAAAACGTGGTATTGTCATCGCTCTTCTCCTTCCTGAGACGTCTGACCTCTGCCTTCTGACTCTTGATTCGCAATTCCTGGCTCCTGCGTCCCCACCCGAAACAGCTCCAGCAGCTGCTGCATCATCTCATGCACCACCGTGCTGTTCAACGAATAGACGATCGTCTGCCCCTTGCGTTCGGCGCGCACTAGCTCGGCGTTTTAAGTACCGCCAGGTGGTGCGAAATGCTCGGTGCCGAGATCGTAAAGCGCGCCCCGATCTCGCCCGCTGTCAAGTCGCCCACGTGTAACATCTGCAATATCTGTCGCCGAGTTGGATCGGCCAGCGCTTGCATCGATCGCGTCAGTGCATTACTCATTAGATTATTAGCCAATCATCTAATTGTCGAGCAGCTGTATTCTACCGCAAAGCGCTACCTCCGTCCATCCGTCAAAGGTCGCTATATACCGCAGATATGAACTTCACGCCTTCATCCCAGAGCAGCCCGCAAGAGACAGCCCGCTTGAGCGGGCTTCGCCACCGATAGCTCGGCGCTGCAGTGCCCAGGCGTGCGACATCCCCCGGATAATCCGTTCTCCGTTCTGCCCTGTAACCGACTCGTAACTAGCAAAGCTACCATTAGAACCGTAGCAAACCGTCGATCGCGCGGATCGATTCTCGCGCTTTCGGTCAAAGGAGACGCAAGCATGAGCCAGAACAAACACGACGGGCTCGATCCGCTGGATCCCTTCGGCGTATGGCGCTCGTACCGTGATGCTAACCTCGATGCCTGGTCGAAAGGCATGGCAACGCTTGTAAATAGCGAGTCGTTTGCCAAAGCGCTCGGGCTTCAGCTCGATAGTTACCTCGCCGCATCTGCCCCATTTCAACAGGCCATCAACCAGTATATGGACGCCTATCTGGCGCAGCTCGGCATGCCTTCGCGCGCCGAGGTGGCCAGCCTGGCCCAACGTATGACCAATGTGGAAATGCGGCTCGACGATCTCGATGACCGTTTCTATCGCATCGAGCGTCTCCTGCAGCAGATCGCTACCGCGCTTGAGACCCGACCCGAGCCAGTATCGCAGGCCGACCTTCATCAACGTTGGAAGCACCACAGCCGGAAGTCCTTCCGCTCGTCGATACAGCAGGTGAGCCACTTGTTGACCGCAGCGAGCGACCGCGCCGCAGCCGCAAACTCGTTGATGAGCCGAAACAGGAGGGCCAGGCATGAGCACGCAGACGACTACCACGGCTGATCCGATGGCGACACGGCTCTACGAAGAGCTCGACCGGCTTTACAAGGCCGCCAACACCAGCAGCAAGCTGGCGATGAATACGATCAATGTGAAGATCGCTCAGACCCCTAAAGAGACGATCTGGTCGCTCAATAAATCGCGTCTCTATCACTATTTTCCGCAGGTGCCAAAAGAGCAGCGCAAAGCAGTGCCGCTGCTGCTCGTCTTCGCGCTGATCAACCGACCCTATATCTTCGATCTCCGCCCCGGCAATAGTTTCATTGAGTATATGCTCCAGCAAGGCTACGAAGTGTATCTGCTCGATTGGGGCACGCCCGGGCTTGAAGATAAGGATCTGACCTTCGAAGATTTCGCTTTGAACTACCTGCCGCGCGCTATTCGCCAGGTGCAGCGCCACTCCGGCTCGCACGAATTTAGCTTGCTTGGCTGGTGTATCGGTGCGACACTTTGCACAATTTATGCTGCTATGCGCCCCGAGGATGGTCTGCGCAACCTACTGCTGCTCACCGCGCCGCTCGATTTCTCTAACAAAGAGGCCGGCCCCTTCAACCGCTGGCTCAACACCGAGCACTACAATGTCGATGCGCTCGTCGACCAGTTCGGCAATGTGCCCGGCGAACTGATCGACTGGGGCAACAAGATGCTCAAGCCGGTAGAGAATTTTATCGGCAATTACCTGAAACTTTGGGACAATCTCGACAACCCGGCGATCGTCGAGTCTTGGCTGGCGATGAACACGTGGGTAACCGATCAGACACCCTTTCCCGGCGCATCTTTCCGCCAATGGGTCAACGAGTTTTTTCGCGAAGACCGCCTGATGCAGAATAAGCTGATGATGCAGGGCAAGATCGTCGACGTAGCAAACATCAAGGCCAATGTGCTGAATGTGATCGCCGACAAAGATCATATCGTGCCCACGTGCCAGTCGACCAGTGTGATGGATCGCCTGACAGGTACGCATGATAAGCTGCTACTGCAAAACGCTGGTGGTCACATCGGCATGATGGCCGGTAGCGGTGCCAAGAAACGCGTCTGGCCGCAGATCGAAAGCTGGCTCGCCAAGCGTAGCACATCATAAGGGTGCAGCACGCTGCACCCCACGTAAAGGCGCAGCATACTGCGCCCCATTTAGAAAGACAAAACATCTCATGCGCCTCTCCAATAAAGTCGCTCTTGTCACCGGTGCCGGGCAAGGTATTGGCCGCATCACCGCCCTGACCCTCGCCCGCGAGGGAGCAAAAGTCGCTGTCGCCGATATTAACTTGACGGCAGCGCAAAAAGTGGTCGAGGAGATCATCGCTGCCGATGGCCAGGCCATCGCGGTGCATCTGAACGTCGCCAATAGCGAGTCGGTCAGCGGTGCGCTGAGTTATGTCCAGCAGTGGGGTGGGCGGCTCGACGTGCTCGTCAACAACGCCGGTATCACCCGCGACGCGCGTATGCAGAAAATGACCGAGGAGCAATGGGACGCCGTGATCGATGTCAATCTGAAGGGCGTCTGGCTCTGTTCCAAAACGGCCGCGCCGCTGATGTTGGCCCAGGGTGGCGGCGTGATTCTCAACGCGGCCTCGATCGTCGGTCTGCACGGCAACTTTGGCCAGAGTAACTACGTTGCTAGCAAATCCGGCGTCATCGGCATGACCAAGACCTGGGCGCGCGAACTTGGCCCCGGCGGCGTGCGCGTCAACGCCGTTGCGCCCGGCTTCATCCAGACCGATATGATCGCCACAGTGCCCGAAAAAGTCATCGAGGGCATCACTGAGCGCACTCCACTGCGCCGCCTCGGTCAGGCACAAGACATCGCCAACGCCTACCTCTTCCTCGCCTCCGACGAAGCCAGCTTCATCACTGGCACCGTGCTCTCGGTAGATGGCGGGTTGCTCTTTTAGGCAAGGCTCGTCCGTATTTGACAGTTCTGGCGAACGCCAGGCTCACGAACGGGCCAGCACAAGCGCCGGGCTATTGAAAACGCAGCCCGCTCAAGCGGGCTGCATACTGGCAGAATGGGTTGCTTTTCATCAACGCGTAGGCTGTGGCAGCCTAGCATGGTACCTTCTGACGCCTGACACCTGACGCCTGACTTCTGGTATCATACCCCTGCGGA
>JAAUTF010000010.1 GCA_012031775.1 Candidatus Altimarinota bacterium
CGGTGAATGAAAAGCAGCGCTCACTTTAAGCGGGATGACACGGCGGGCACCATGCTCACCTGCAAGCGCCCCGGCACGCTCAACAGCGCGCAGACCGCCGCTGATGACAAGTTGGCCGGGAGCGTTGTAGTTAGCGATCACCACCGTCCCTAACACGGTATGGTCGTGCTGCAATTCATCGCATACCTGAGCACAAATAGTTTCGAGCACACGTTCTTCAAGGCCGATCACCGCCGCCATGGTACCCTGACGCGCTACTGCCATCAACTCACCACGGCGGCGAACGAGACGCAAGGCAGTTGGCATATCGAGCGCGCCTCCCGCTACTAACGCCGAGTACTCTCCTAAGCTATGACCTGCCACAGCCTGGGGCAGCAACTGACGCGGCCCGGCAAATTCCTGATAAGCATGAAGTAGCGCCACACTTACAGTGAGCAAAGCCGGTTGTGCATTTTCAGTCGCTGTCAACTGCTCTTCAGGGCCTGCAAACATAGCTCGCTGAGCGAAAATCCAAGCGTTGCGTCTGCTTGAATGAAGAGCGTCTGTGCCGACGGCAGCTGCTGGTAGAGATCGTAACCCATACCTACCACTTGTGAACCCTGGCCGGGAAAAACAAATGCAATCGTCATATCACGGCCTGCCCCAACGTACAACCGCAGATGCCCAGGTCAGACCGCCACCAAATGCGGTAAGCAAAAGATGATCTTCGGCAGCAACCAAGCCGCGCTCTACCGCTTCACAGAGCGCAATCGGCACCGAAGCTGCGGAGGTATTACCATAACGCTCAAGATTCATAAAGACCCGCTTAGGCTCCACTTCGAGACGCCTCGCTACTGCATCGATGATACGCGCATTGGCCTGATGGGGTACAACCAGGGCAATATCATCAATTGAAAGGCCAGCGGCGGCAACAACCTGTTGCGACGAGTCGCACATCTCGCGCACAGCGTGCTTAAATATCTCACGCCCGTTCATATAAACGTACTGGCGACGTGCTTCGAGCAACGCGGGAGTGAGCGGCAGACGCGTGCCACCGGCATCCACAGCCATAAGATCTTCGCCCTCACCCCAGGAGCCCATCGTCGACGAGAGCACGCCATAAGGTTGCTCAGTAGCTTGTAGCACTACCGCACCAGCACCATCACCGAAGAGCACACAGGTATTACGATCAGTCCAATCGATAAGATGGGTGAACACATCGGCGGCTATCAGCAGCAGGGTCTTGCTCACACCACTTTGGATAAGGCTAGTGCCCACGCTGAGGCCATAAACAAAACCGCTACAGGCGGCTACGAGGTCGAATGCTGCAGCGCGCGGGATACCAAGTTGCGCTTGCACCGCGCAGGCGGTAGCGGGAAAGGGGCGATCGGGGGTACAGGTCGCCAGCACGATGGTATCGACCGCCGTAGCGTCGATGCCTGCGCGCTCAAGAGCCTGTTTACCGGCACGACTGGCGAGCAGCGAAGTGTATTCACCTTCGCGGCAACCCGACGCTCGCCGATACCAGTGCGCGAGCGGATCCACTCGTCGCTTGTATCGACAAGCGCCGTCAGATCGTGGTTTGTCATCACCCGTTCAGGGACAGCCATACCCCAACCGACAATCGCTGCATAACGTGGCGTGCTCACAGCGGCCCTCATATAAAGCAAGGTTACCGACTATCGTCGATAACCTTGGTTTCGGCTGTGTTCAAGTTACTATACGAAGCGTGTTGAGCGTTGTGTCGTAGACACATGGCTTAAAAGCACCTCGTTATGAGACGGACGTTTAGCGTGCCTCAGTGCGCTCATCATCAATTTTAATAACCTGACGCCCTTTGTAGGTACCACAGGCCTTGCAAGCGTGGTGCGCACGCATAAGAGCACCGCACTGCGGGCACGTAACAAGGTGCGGAGCAGTCAGAAATTGATGGCGATGGCGATTGCCCGCGCGGTGGCGGGAGACTTTTCGTTTCGGTACAGCACCCATTGTCTAAACTCCTTTTAAGAAGATTGATCGTTTTGTCGTTCTGCCCACGCTTTTAAGGCTTCAAATCGGGCATCTATCGGTGCCCCATCATCAGCTTCCACTATTCCATCTGACGCAACTGAATAATTGACGATTGTATCGCGGTGACCTGGGCTCACCGGGTTGAGCGGCAGTTCCAGTAGCACATATGCCCGCAGCGCCTCACCGATATCGGCCATATGCAACTCGTCGAGCATAAACGGGTCTTCTTCAGCCGGTGTTGGTAGCCCCGCTCCTGTAACAACATCGATCACCGAGTGAAACTGATCTTCAAAAGTGACGTCGACTGTTTCGTCGAACTCTTCGAGCGAGCGCACGCAGGTGAGTCGCACAACGCCACGCGCTCGAACTTGCGCGAACACACCAGTTGCGGTACGTGTAAAGCGCACATTGCCATGAATATCACGTAACACTAGTGTCTCATCGAGCGGGAGACTCGCCTCAATAAATTCATGGTCGCGACGTGCGCCAATCAGCTCACGAAGTAACTGCGCGACATTAAACTTCAAGATAGTCATGTTCGTGTACAGGCTACCGGCGTTTATTCCGGCTGTTCCAAAATGGGCATTATACGGCCAGTGCTAACGAGCTGTCAAGCTTCACCAAGCTCACTCAGGCCATTGCGTACGCTTGTAAGCAAGCGAGCAAGACGCTGATCGAGCTCTTCGAGCACTTGACGCGCATATTCATCCGCACCGCCGCGTACCCGTGCGGCCTCTTCCTCGGCCTGTTGCAAGAGACGCGCCCGTTCGGCCTCAACTGCATCGAGCAGACCGCGTTCTTCGAGCGCTTGCTGCACGCGCGCCTGCGCCTCACCAAGCAAACGATCCTGCTCCTGCACGACACGTCGCGCTTGTTTCAGTTCTTCAGGAACGGCAACCCGCATACGATCGATGATATCAAGCATGCGCTCTTCATCGATCAACAGACGACCGCTAAACGGTACGCGGTGGCCATCAGCAAGAACGTCTTCGATCTCGTCGATCAGATCATCGAGTTCGATGGCTGATCACCCCCTTAACTAAAGGTTCAAAAGAGGGAATAGCACGAACAGTTCAGGTATTTAGGCTACCAAAACAGCTCACAACCTCTCGTTTCGAACCGAGCGTACCTCATTATGAGCGCGGAACCGCATATTTGCGTTGCAGCGCCGTAGCAACCTGGGGCGGCACCAACTCACCAACATCGCCTCCGAAGGCCGCTATCTCGCGCACTACGCTCGAACTGAGAAACGAAAACTGGCGACTCGCCATCAGAATGACCATCTCTATCGATGAGTCGAGATATTGATTCGCTTGTGCTATTTGAAACTCGTGCTCGAAATCACCAGCAGCACGTAGACCACGAACAATAGCAACTGCGCCGACTTCACGTGCATAATCGATCGTCAGTTTTGCATAGCTCGTCGCTTCTAACCTAGCCGTCGTTTCAATCGACGTTTGCAGCAATTCAAGGCGCTCACTCGTCGAAAAGAGCAAGTTTTTACTCGGCCGGTCGAAGACTGCCATAATCACACGATCAAAAATGCGCGTAGCACGCTTGGCAGTATCAAGATGGCCATACGTAACCGGGTCGAAACTGCCGGGGTAGAGCGCGATCTTCACGCTGGTCTCCTCACATCACGGCGTTTCGGTTTCACCGATACGCTCATAAATCGAGAAGCACGAGTCACCGAGGCGACGAAATTTGATTCGGCCAAGCGATGGATATACATCAGCAAGCGTCACTCGTGGTGAGTGGCCAACAATGAGCAAGCCACCTGGTGTGCCAATATGTAGTGCGCCGATAGTGGCGATTGTCTGCTCAATATGAGGATCGGCGTATGGCGGATCCATCACGATTATATCATACGTCTCCGGGCCGCGAAACGACTGTAGAAAGCGGTCTACCGGCATCCGATGAACGCGCGCGCAATCGGCAAACTTCGTGTGCTGCAAGTTCTCAGCGATAATCGAGCACACGCTCGCGTTCTGTTCAACAAAATCGGCCCAGGCAGCTCCGCGCGAAAGACATTCTATGCCGAGAGATCCTGTGCCAGCGTAGAGGTCGAGCACACGACCACGCAACGGAGCATAGCCCTCGAGCACCGAGAACAAGGACTCCTTCACACGATCGAGCATAGGTCGCGTGCCCATACCCTTCGGCGCTTTGAGTTTATGGCCTTTTGCTTTGCCGGTGATCACACGCATAGAACATAGATATGGGCAGGGCTGATGGATATGCAACCAACCCTGACCATAGCAGTGGCCAAAGAAATTAACGCTTGGTATACTGAGGAGCTTTACGAGCGCGCTTGAGGCCTGGCTTCTTGCGCTCTTTCATACGCGGGTCACGCGTGAGATAACCAGCCTTTTTTAGAGCTGGGCGCAGCTCAGGATCGAAATCAAGCAGTGCACGTGCGATACCGTGGCGCACGGCACCGGCCTGGCTGACAATACCGCCGCCGCGAACCTTAATCAAAACATTAAAGCTCTCAACATTGCTTGTGATCGTCAGGGGCGAGCGCATCGTCACCTGCAAGAGATCACGCGGGCCGAAATAATCGTCCGACGGCTTGCCGTTGATAACAATCTCCCCGCTACCAGGGAACAGGCGCACACGTGCAACCGCCGTCTTGCGGCGGCCAGTGCCCTGATAATAACGTTTAGCATTCATATTGTGCTCCTATCCCAACTAGCGGGGTACGAATACTTGCGGCTGCTGAGCAGCATGCGGGTGCGTCGGGCCAGCATAGATACGCAACTTGCCCAACTGCTGACGGCCAAGGCGACTCTTTGGCAACATATTTTTTACCGCGAGCCGCAGAATGCGATCCGGATGCTTTGCCCGCATCATTTTGTACGGTGTCGCCTTCAAGCCACCAGGATACCCCGAGTGGCGGTAATAAATCTTCTGCTCTTCCTTGCGACCCGTAACGCGGATCTTCTCACAATTCACGACGATAACGAAATCACCACCGTCCATCGACGGAGTAAACGTGGGTTTGTGCTTTCCGCGTAATAACGTCGCGATCTGAGTAGCGAGACGTCCCAGCACCCTATCGGTCGCATCGACGACAAGCCAATCGCGCTGAACTTCGGAAGCTTTCTGAGAGTATGTCTTCACAGCGTATCCTATTCCTTCGTTTTTCTCATATCATGTCTCATACAGCGCGCTCCGCCGATGAGCATTAGAGGCCTCGTGGAGGCTTTACAGCGCTCCGCCCCTCTTCCACCTTAGCGCCCACAGCACCTGCTCTGAGGGATATTCGACAGCTACCAGTGCCAGACCGTGAGCTGCGGCGGTTGGGCCTGCAGCACGCCTATCGCGGCCACGCAGTACCTGCTCAAATTCCGCCACTGTCATCCGATTACGCCCGACATTCAGCAGTGTACCAACGATAACCCGCACCATATGATGCAAGAAGGCATTGGCCGCAAGCTCGACAGCGATCAACTGCCGATCAAGCATTGTCACCGTTTCGACCTTCGCGCGATACAACTCGCGCACTGTCGATCGTTGATCAGGTGTCGTGGCAGCGAACGCTGCGAAGTCGTGCTGACCGAGCAACAGAGCGAGCGCCTCTTGCATTGCTTGCACATCAAGGGGCTGTTCGACGTGCAGCACACAGGTACGCAGGAGCGGTTGCGGCACGAGCGCATTGTCGATCAAATAGCGATATTCGCGCCGCACCGCAGTAAAGCGGGAATGGAAATCCAACGCAACGTCTTGTACATCCAAAACCCGCACATCATCCGGTAAATGGGCGTTGAGCGCCCGGCGCACGGTTGTCGTTGAGTGCGCCGTCTGTGTACGTACATTCGCCACCTGGCCATGGGCGTGTACACCAGCATCGGTACGCCCAGCCAAAATAACACGCCGCTGCTCCTGAGTCAGAGCTTCCCAGGCAGCTTCGAGCACCCCCTGGACTGATCGACCCTGATGTTGCAACTGCGAGCCCACAAAATTGGTGCCATCGTAGGCTACCAGGAGAGCGACATTACGCGTGCTCACGGTTTACACAAGCTCAATTACCGCCATCTCAGCCCCATCACCCTGACGCGGGCCGATTTTGATGATGCGCGTATAACCGCCGTTGCGACCGCCAAATTGCTGGGGCGCGAACGTAAACAACTGGCGCATCGCTATCTTGCTATCGAGCTTCGAAAGAGCCATACGGCGCGCGTGTGGTGTATCTTCACGCGCCACCGTAAGCAGCCGTTCCATTACCGGCTGCACTGCCTTAGCCTTAGCATGGGTCGTCGTGATACGCTTATGCTCGATAAGCGCGATCATCAGGTTGCGGTAGAGCGCCTTGCGTTGCTCGTACGGACGACCCAGTTTCTTCGTTCCTTTTCGATGTCGCATACTCTTATCCTCACAACGCCCGCGAAAACAGGCGCGTTAGTTCTACTACAGATCGTTCGCTTCGTCCACCGCTGGCATAACCAGGGCTTCGGCGCTCACGCTGCCGTTCGCAGGGCGCGGAATGTAGCCGCGCTCCACCAAACGATCGCGGATCTCCTCCATCGATTTCTGCCCAAGATTACGCACCGAGAGCAGCGCCTTTTCGTCCATCTGCAACACCTGTCCCACCTTCGTGATATCGGCGCGCTTAAGGCAGTTATAGGTTCTGGTGGACAGATCCAGATCCTCGATCGGTGTATCGTAAATGTCAGACGGAATAACGAGGCCACCAGTCTGCGTCGGCTCCTCCTGCTCAACGGCAAGACGATTAAAATCGGCTATAGTCTGGCTATACTCTTTAAGCACCTGTGCCGCGTGGCTGAGAGCATCGCCGGGCTTCACCGTTCCATCCGTCCAGATCTCAAGCAACAAGCGATCGAAATCGGTGTTCTGACCAATGCGGGTGTTCTCCACCACATAGTTTACCTTCGGCACCGGGGTAAAGATCGCATCAACCGGAATTTCGCCGATCGGCAATACGTCGCGCTGGTCGGCAGCAACATAACCGCGTCCGCGCTCAACTGTCATTTCAATCTCAAGTCGAGCATCATCCGAATCCAACATACAGACATAGTGCTTCGGATTAACCAACTCGACATTGCTTGGCGCGTCGATATCAGCGGCGCTGACGATACCAGCACCGCGCTTTGAGAGCAGCACCTTAACCGGACGCTCGGCATATGAGCGCAGGCGAATGCCTTTGATATTCAGAACAATCTCGGTGACATCTTCCTTAACACCCTCGATCGTCGAGAACTCGTGAAACACCCCATCGATCTTTATTTTAGTGATCGCCGATCCCGGGATGGACGAGAGTAAAACGCGGCGCAGCGCATTACCGAGCGTATGGCCGTATCCTGGATCGAGCGGTTCGATCTTAAAACGCCCGTAATTCTCGGCCGCCTGCACAACCTCGATTTTGGGCATGGCGATGTCAAGCACGGATCGCCTCCTTACACAACTATCGGCCTTCGACCTTCAGATACGACATAGCGCGCCTGAGAGCCGAAAGCCTATAGCGGAAATATTTGAAACTAGCGGCTATAGAACTCGACAATAAGCTGCTCGTTGATCCCCGCTTCAGCGTCTTCACGCCGCGGCAGGGCCACGATCTGCCCTGAAACATCATTGGCGCTCAAGCGTAGCCAATCGGGGGCACGATGCTTGTTGAGTTCACCGCTATCGATAAGATTCTTAAAATAGGTGCGGCGGCGGCTTTCCGGCCGGAGCGAGATAACCTGGCCCACTTTTACACTAAAGGAAGGAATGTTTGTCTTCCGTCCATCAACCATAATATGGCCGTGGCTGACGAGTTGGCGTGCCTGAGCACGAGTCGTGGCAAAGCCAAGGCGATACACCACATTGTCGAGCCGTCGCTCCAACAAACTCAACAGGTACTCGCCCGTCACCCCACTGCGACGCGACGCCTGCTCAAAGAGGTTGCGGAACTGGCGCTCAAGCACACCGTACATGAACTTGGCTTTTTGCTTCTCCTGCATCTGCAGGCCGTAATCGGAGATCTGGCGTCGCTTCGCCGAAGGCCCATGCTGGCCCGGCGGATACGAGCGTTTATTGAGGATGCGCTGACCCTTTTCAGTAATCCCAATACCCAGACGCCGACTGACTTTACCAACTGGACCTTTATAACGGGCCATGAACCTCTAACCTCCTGACCGACAACCCGGCTGGGTGTGCGGGTTATAACGGTATCTTATCAAACCTTTTATCTGTTCAGACCGGGCGCACCAACACTCTGACGTGCGGTGGTCGAGGCACAACACAAGAGCACCTCGGCGTCCCCCTAGTCTTACACGCGCCGACGCTTCGGCGGGCGACACCCGTTGTGCGGGATCGGCGTCACATCGGTGATCGAAATAACTTGCAGGCCAGCCGCCTGCAGTGAGCGAATCGCGGCCTCACGACCAGATCCGGGGCCTTTAACGAACACCTCAAGCGCGCGCATGCCATTTTCCATCGCCTTGCGCGCAGCGCTATCGGCGGTGACCTGCGCAGCGTAGGGCGTGCTTTTGCGCGATCCCTTAAACCCACCCTGACCAGCGCTCGCCCAACAGACAACTGCGCCCTGCGGATCGGTAATCGTCACGATCGTGTTATTGAACGTGCTCAGAATATGGGCCTGACCCGCGGAATATTCTTGCGCTCGCGGCGCTTGCCACGCTGGCGGGTCGCTGCTGCCGTCTTCTGTGCCTTCGGGGGCATTCCTCACTCCTTACAATAGTAGCGGGCGCGATGCGCCCGTTATATACTCAGGGCCCGCAGATTGACGAGCCAAAGACCAATTACTTCTTGGCCTTCTTTTTGATACCGATCGCCTGGCCCTTGCGGCCGCGGCGTGTGCGCGCATTAGTGCGTGTACGCTGACCACGTACCGGCATGCCACGCCGATGGCGTAGACCACGATAGCAGCCAATGTCCATAAGGCGCTTGATATTCATCTGCACCTCACGGCGCAGATCGCCTTCTACACGATAATCGCGATCAACAACTTCGCGAATACGCGACACTTCTTCTTCCGTCAGATCTCGCACACGTGTTTCAGGATTGACATTCGCTTTTTTGAGCACATCGAGCCCGTTTGCGCGACCAATGCCATAAAGATACGTGATCGAGATTTCGATCTTCTTGTTGCGCGGGATATCTACCCCAGCAATACGTGCCATACAGCCCTCTCTCGAATAAACTAGCCCTGCCGCTGCTTATGCTTTGGCGTGCGGCTACAAATCACCCGAATAACCCCTTTGCGCTTGATTACTTTGCAGTACTCACAGCGGGGTTTGACAGAAGCGCGAACTTTCACGTTAGTCCTCCCCTCTCACCTGGCGACGAGCACCATTGTATTGTACAACAAAATCTAACAAACCCTGACACCCCCTGCGCAAGGAGGTTATGCACTCTTACTTGTAGCGATATGTAATGCGGCCCCGCGTTAAATCATAAGGCGAAAGCTCGACAAGTACACGATCACCCTTGAGGATACGAATATAATTCATTCGCATCTTGCCCGAAATATGTGCCAAAACTTCGTGGCCGTTATCTAGTTCCACACGAAACATGGCGTTGGGCAAAGGCTCTGTGATCGTACCTTCGATCTCTATCACGTCCTTCTTTTTGGTCATATCCCTCCGATACTACTTTGCAGTACCATTTAAACTTAGTGCAATGAGCATAGCCTCTGTCACCAATGATATCTCACGACGACCATCTACTTCGTGCAGGCAGCCCTGCAAGCGATAATGCTCGATCAGAGGCATCGTCTGCTCGAAATAGACATCGAGCCGATGTTGTGCGGTTTCGATCGAGTCGTCGCTGCGTTGATAGAGTTTTCCGCCGCAGGCATCGCAGATACCGGGCCGATGCGATGGAAAATAATAGATATTATACGTAGCTCCGCAGGTCTTGCAAGTTTGCCGACCGGCAATGCGCCGCAGTAAGACGTCCTGCGGCACATCGAGATAGAGCACTGCCGCGATTTTGCTCTGATGTTTGTCCACCAGTGCGGCCTCCAGCGCGGTAGCCTGATCGCGCGTGCGCGGAAAACCGTCGAAAATAACGCCATTAGCGCAATCCGGGCGCTGAATACGCTCGAGGATCATACGAATGACCACCTCATCGGGGACAAGTTCGCCGCGATCCATATACGATTTTGCGAGCATACCAAGCTCGGTACCTTCACGTAGTGCGGCTCGAAACAGGTCGCCGCTTGCGACGTGAGCTAAGTCCGTGCGCTCGGATAGCGTTTTTGCCTGCGTGCCCTTGCCAGCACCGGGCGGCCCCAGAAGGATTACGTTTAGCATAACTCTCCAGCGAGTGTCTGGAGCGCCTTTGCTGCGCCCCAGTATGCGCCCTGCCGGGGTCAGTTTCGGCAATCAGATTACCGATTGAGAAAACCCTCGTAGTCACGCATCACGAGCTGGGCTTCCAGCTGCCGCATCGTGTCCACTGCAACACCAACCACAATAAGCAATGCTGTACTACCAAGACCGATCTGAATACCGGTGATACTTTGTGTCACAAACGGCAATATCGCGATCGTACCAAGAAACAAAGCACCTGCTAATGTAATGCGGTTGAGCACCTTACCTAGATACTCTTCGGTGCGCTTACCAGGGCGAATACCTGGGATGAAACCACCGTTGCGCTGCAAGCTATCAGGAATATCCTGTTGCTGGAACAGCACCATTGTGTAGAAGTAGGTAAACGCCACAGTCAACACAAAAAGTAACACGATGTAGACAACACCGCCACTGGTTCCGGTTGGGTTGAAGGTATTGTAGAAAAACCCAGCGATTTGATTGCCGAGGCCGGTGCCATTGGGGTTATAAAACCAGGAGGCAACGACACCAGGAAAGATAATAATGCTCTGAGCAAAGATCAGCGGGATCATGCCAGCCATATTAACCTTAAGCGGCACATAGCTGCTCTGCCCGCCATAAACCTTATTGCCACGCACACGCTTGGCATATTGAACCGGGATGCGCCGCTGTCCTTCCTGCACATAGACAATGCCGATAATGGTCAGCAACGCGATTGCCAGGAACGCAAGAATACCAAGGAAAGTCTCAACACCACCAGCACGACTGATCTGGAAGCCCTGGACGATTAAGCCCGGCACCCCAGAGACGATACCCCCGAAGATAATCATCGAGATACCATTGCCGATGCCGTACTCGTTGATCTGCTCACCAAGCCAGACTAGAATCATCGATCCCGCCACCATCGTCGTTAGAATGACGAAGGTTGGAAAGAAATTATTGACGATATCGAAGCTAGTGTTAAACAGCGAAAGCGTCGGATCACCTGTCGGGTTCACTGTCCGCTCGATTGTCAGCGTCTGGCCATAGCCTTGCAGGTAGGCCAGCGGGATGGTGAGCCACATCATATAACGGTTGAGCTTGATGCGCCCCTGCTCACCCTCTTTATTGAGTTCCTGCAGCGCAGGAATCAGCGGCTGAAGCAACTGCATAATAATCTGGGCAGTGATATAGGGATAAACCCCGAGCGCCGCCACCGAAAAATTCTGCAGCGCACCGCCAGCGAAAATATTCAGCAGCTGTGCAAGCTGATTGCTCTGTAATGCAGTTCGCAGCTGCTCCACCGCTGCCGGGTTAACACTCGGCACCGGGATGTGGGCAATCAGCCGAAAAAGAAACAGAATACCCAGCGTAAAGAGGATCCGACGGCGCAGATCCGGCAGCTGTATTGCACGTCCAATCGCCTGAAGCATATGTGTGCCCTGGGCGGCTCTGACACGAGCGTAGAGCCGCCGGATAGAACCATGTTTGAGAACGTATCAGCCTAGCAAAAGCATACACTACACGATTCCGTTGTTACCAGTAGTCAACGTTTTTGCCACAACCAACTGGCAACAACAGATCGTGGTACACCTAAACGCTACCCTATCACCGTTCGCCGATGCTTATAGCTCTTGGGGCGCGGGTTAGGGCCCTGGCTCCGCGAATGACGCGGATTATCCCAGGGGAGTTCCTCCACATTACCGCCTGCGGCAGTAATCTTCTCGCGAGCGCTCGCTGAAAACTTATGCGCCTTGATCGTTAGTGCTTTCGTCAGATCTCCGTTACCAAGAATTTTCAACGGCTTCCGCTTGCGACGGATAAGACGATAAACCAGCAAATTCTCCGGCGTCACCTCAAGCTCTGCTGGCCATGCGTTCAGATCCTCAACATTGATGATCTGGTATTCGACGCGCCAAATATTGGTAAAGCCGCGTTTGAACGGCATACGTTTTACAAGTCGGTTCTGCCCACCTTCAAACGTACGATAAGGATTGGGGCCTGAGCGCGACTTCTGGCCCATCATGCCCTTGCCAGCAGTCTTGCCCTTGCCCGAGCCGTGACCGCGCCCGAGGCGCTTAGACTTTTGGTCGAGCCCGGTGCGGCTGTAAATCGTGAAGCTTCATGCCTTCACCTCTTCATCGAGCACTTCCTCAACTGCGACTAAGTGCTGAACCTTAAAGATCATGCCGCGAATGCTAGGGTTATTCGGTTTGATCACAGAGTGATTGAGCTTATATAAGCCCAGCGACCGAACGGTATCTTTCTGGTCGCGGCTGTAGCCGATCGAGCTCTTTTTGTAGGTGATCCGCAACTTACTCATGTCCCTGACTCCTGTGTGCTTGGCTCGCGGCGCATCCGGCGGCGGCTAAGCTCCTGCGGAGTCATATCGCGCCGACGTGCCATCTCGCTAAGCGAGTTAAGCTCACTAAGCGCCTGATAAGCAGCCTTCACCACATTGACCGGGTTATTGCTGCCATACACTTTGGTGAGCAAATCCTTAATACCGGCAGCCTCGACCACGGGGCGCACGCCACGACCAGCAATAACGCCAGTACCGGGAGCGGCCGGGCGTAGCATCACCTTAGTCGCCGCGAACTTGGTCAGCACTTCGTGCGGGATCGTTGTATTAACCAGTGGTACGCGGATGATATTCTTTTTCGCCGCTTCGGCACCCTTACGAATAGCTTCGGGCACCTCGGCAGCTTTGCCCATGCCGATACCAACGTGGCCTTTGCCATCGCCGACGACGACAACCGTGCTGAAGCTGAAGCGACGCCCGCCCTTCACAACCTTTGCAACGCGGTTGATCTGGACGACGCGCTCTTCAAGCTCAAGATCTTCTGCATTAATTCGTTCGCGCACTCTTCAACCTCCGGTAGGCATTTAGAAATTGAGCCCAGCCTCGCGTGCGGCGTCGGCCAGCGCCTTGATTCGACCGTGGTACTTAAAGCCACCGCGATCGAAGACAACCTTCTCGACACCAGCCTGCCTGGCACGCTCAGCGACTAGCTTGCCCACCTCGGCAGCTTGATCGAGACCACGCTTGCCCTCCAGCGCGCTGCGCATATCCTTCTCCATAGTAGAGGCAGCGGCGATTGTATGGCCAACGGTATCATCGATCACCTGGGCATAGATATGCAGGTTGCTCCGAAACACAGCCAGACGCGGCCGCTCGGGGTTCCCAGATACGCGCTTGCGTAGGCGATTGTGACGCCGAATGCGCAATTCGCGCGGTGTTCGTTTACTCATGGTTTCCTCAATCTATCGCGCAGAGATTTTATCCCCTGCGCTATGCAGATAGGGGCAGGCGTATATCATACGAAGCACGCCCGCCACACAGCTTACTTCTTCGCGCCAGCCTTGCCTGCCTTGCGACGGATGCGTTCCTCGGCGTATTTTACGCCTTTGCCCTTATACGGCTCAGGCGGGCGCAGGCCCCGTAGTTTGGCGGCCTCTTCGCCGACGACCTGCTTATCGATGCCATGGATAGACAACGGCAAGGGATCGTTAGCACTTTTACGCTCACCAACGGTGAAGCTTACATCCGTCGGTGGCTCAACCCGAACAGGGTGTGAAAACCCAAGCTGAAGCACCAGCGTCTTGCCTTCGAGCTGAGCGCGGTAACCAACGCCGTTAATCTCGAGATTACGTGTCCAACCGTTGGTAACTCCAACGACCATATTGTACAGAAGCGTCCGCGTGAGACCATGCAGCGCCTTGTGGCGCTTCTGCTCAGAGGGGCGATCAACGTTAATCGTTCCGTTATCCTGATTAATCAGAATCTCAGGGTGCAGCTGTTGTACGAGCTGACCCTTCGGCCCCTTCACGGTGACGAGATTGCCCTCGGCCACGGTGACGATAACATTTTGCGGAACGTCGATAGGTTTACGACCAATACGCGACATGTTGCTTTCCTCCTCGTTACCACACGTAGCAGAGCACCTCACCGCCCACCTGTTGCTGCCAGGCCTCGTGACCGGCAAGCACACCTTTAGGCGTCGAGAGAATGCTCAGGCCGAGACCGCCACGCACGCGCGGAATCTCGCTGCGCTTTGTATAGATACGGAGACCGGGCTTGCTGACACGTCGTAGGCCAGTGATCGCCGGTCGGCGATCGGGCATGTATTTCAACGTGATCGAAATGGTGCTCGCAGGCTTCCCCTCAACATAGGAGAAGTCGCGGATGAAACCTTCGTGTTTAAGAATATTGGCGATAGCCAGCTTCATTTTCGAAGCCGGGATGTCGACCGTCGTGTGCCGCGCCATACAGGCATTGCGGATACGGGTCAGCATGTCGCCGATAGGATCATTGACGCTCATGATGGCCCTCCTCTTACCAGCTCGACTTGACGACACCCGGGATCAATCCCTTAAGTGCGTTTTCACGAAAACAGATACGACACATGCCAAACTTCCGCATATATGCGCGCGAACGACCGCAGATCTTACAGCGATGATACTGGCGAACCTTGAATTTCTGCGGACGGTTCGCCTTGACGATCAAAGACGTCTTAGCCAAGAATGCCTCCCAAAACTTCTGGGCTGGTGAGCTGCTCGCTCCTGGCCCACCTAATCACGAAATGGCATGCCGAGGCGCTTGAGCAGCGCATAAGCCTCTTCATCGTTACGAGCGTTCGTCACAATTGCGACTTCGAGCCCACGAATTTTATCGATCTTATCGTAGTCGATATCGGGGAACACAATCTGCTCTCGCAGACCGAGGCTGTAATTCCCACGGCCATCGAAAGAACTGCGGCTCACACCGCGGAAATCGCGAATACGCGGCAGCGCCAGATTAACCAGGCGATCGTAGAAATCGTACATACGGTCGCCACGCAGCGTGACCATCACGCCAATAGGCATACCCTCGCGCAGCTTAAACGACGCGATAGACTTTTTCGCACGCGTGACCACGGGCTTCTGACCGGTGATGATCGTCAGATCGTTGATTGTGGCATCAAGAGCCTTCGAGTTCTGTACCGCCTCGCCGACGCCAACATTTACGACGATCTTTTCGAGGCGCGGCGCTTGCATGATCGAGGTGAACTTAAAATCCCCTATCAGCGCTGGCACAACCTCAGTTGTATATTTTTCTCGCAGCCGAGCTGTCATCTTGCACTCCTCAGGGGATTGGAAACCACCACTAACGTGGGCAGCCCCGGCCCTGACGATAAGCTATTTATCCACTACCGCATCACACGCTTTGCAATAGCGCACCTTGCGCGGGCGACCTTTATGGTCGAGTTCGTCCTCAAGGAAACGCTTGCCAGTACGCGATGCGCGCCCACACGTGGGGCAGATCAGCATTACATTCGACACATCAAGCGGAGCCTCGATCTCAATGATACCACCGGGTTTACCGGGACCACGGGGCTTCACATGCTTCTTAGCAATGTTCAAACCCTCGACAACCACGCGGTTATCTTTGGGCAGTGCCCGCTTGATCTTGCCACGCCGACCTTTATCTTTGCCGGCAATAACAAGCACCTCATCACCACTTTTAACATGCATTACAACACCTCCGGCGCCAGCGATACGATACGCATAAACTGCTTCTCGCGCAGTTCGCGGGCGACAGGGCCAAAGATACGTGTGCCGCGTGGGTTGTTTTCCTTGCCGATAATGACCGCTGCATTATCGTCAAAGCGAATGTGCGAGCCATCGGCGCGACCATACTCTTTAACCGTTCGAACTATGACGGCACGAACGACCTCACCCTTCTTAACCGATCCACCAGGTGCGGCCTGTTTCACCGAGGCAACGATCACATCGCCGACCCGGCCATACTTTACCCAGGAGCCACCGAGCACACGAATGCACATAATCTCTTTGGCACCCGTGTTATCGGCTACTTTCAGGCGAGACTGTGGCTGGATCATCGTTTACTCCTCGTCAGCACGCTGCACAATTTCTACAACTCGCCAGCGCTTCGTTTTGCTCAGCGGGCGCGTCTCCTCGATTCGAACAACATCACCGAGCCGACAGCTGTTTTCTTCGTCGTGCGCGTGGAATTTGTTTGTCTTGCGAATAATCTTGCGGTAGAGCGGATGCGGCTTCAAATAATCGACCGCGACCGTCACCGTCTTATTCATCTTATCGCTGACCACACGCCCGACCTTGACCTGCCGGCGGGAGCTTTCTGTAACCACGAACTTCTCCTCGCTCTATAGAGCGCTAGCCTTGCAGCTCGCGCTCACGCATAATGGTCTTGATACGGGCAATATCTTTGCGCACCTGGCCATAGCGGGCCGTATTGGTCAACCGCCCTGTTGCCTTCTGGAAGCGCAGATTGAACAACTCTTTATAGTAATCGTTGAGCTGCGCCTTGAGTTGCTCATTATCCATGTTGCGAACTTCACTCGCCTTCACTGCTCGTCTCCTCCACGTCATCACGGGTGATGATTTTGCACTTGATGGGGAGCTTCTGGGCAGCGCGGCGCATCGCCTCAAGCGCGATATCTTCGCGCACACCACCTAGCTCGAACATCACGCGCCCGGGCTTAACCACGGCCACCCAATGATCGACCGACCCTTTACCGCCACCCATACGGGTTTCAGCTGGCTTCTGTGTCACCGGCTTATCGGGGAAAATCCGGATCCACACCTTCCCACCGCGCTTCACATGGCCGGTAATGGCGCGACGCGTGGCCTCGATCTGGCGGCTGGTGATCCACGTCCCCTCAAGAGCGACGAGGCCATAGTCGCCGAAGGCAACACCACTACCGCGATGAGCGAGGCCCTTGTTGCGGCCACGCTGCTGCTTACGATACTTTGTGCGCTTAGGCAGAAGCATTATCGTTATTCCTCCTCGGACGGCGCTCGCTGCGCTCACCGCGCTCGCTACGCTCAGGGGCGGGGGTTACGCTCGTCTGCTGCTCCACCTGTGCCTTAGCGAGCTGGTCGGGGAAGACCTCGCCCTTGTAGATCCACACTTTCACACCGATGCGGCCGTATGTGGTATGCGCATGTACCTGTGCATAATCGATATCGGCACGCAGGGTATGGCGCGGCACGCGGCCCTCGGCTTCATCGGCAATACGTGCCATCTCCGCACCGCCGAGGCGACCAGCACAGCGAATCTTCACCCCTTGAGCACCGAGACGCATAGCGCGCTGAACAGCTTGTTTCATCGCACGCTTGTAGGACACACGCTTGGTAATCTGCTCACCAATGCTCTCAGCAACCAACTGTGCGTCGAGTTCAGGCTGATGTATCTCCTGAATGTTGAGCTTGATCTTCTTGCCGGTCTTCTTTTCGAGCGCGTTCTTCAAAAGATCGACATTCTGACCGCGCTTACCGATAACGATACCCGGCTTTGCAGTATAAACCGTAACCTC
The DNA here is from genome assembly GCA_012031775.1 of Candidatus Altimarinota bacterium. Classification (GTDB taxonomy): domain Bacteria; phylum Chloroflexota; class Chloroflexia; order Chloroflexales; family Chloroflexaceae; genus JAAUTF01. Next base: position 17,606 of record JAAUTF010000010.1, read on the forward strand.
AACTTTGTTTGCCGAGCGCTCGATCTCAATCCGCGACACGCCAGCATTCGCCAACTCCTTGGCGATCAACTTGCGCAGGGCCAGATCTTCGTGAAGCTGCTCTGTGTAATTGCGCTCGGCGTACCACTTCGACTGCCAATCTTTGATGTAGCCCAGGCGAAAGCCGATCGGGTGTACTTTACGTCCCAAAAGAAGCCTCCATTAATTGTCGACGGGTTAACTGCTCGTTCCTCGCCGAACCGGACAGTTCAATATTCCTGGCCGTCGTCCACAATCACAGTAATATGAGTCGAACGTTTCATGATGCGGTTGCCCATACCACGGGCACGCGGCATCATACGCTTCATCGACGGACCCTCATCGGCATAGATCGTCTTGATGACGAGCACGCTGCGATCCATGTCGAAGTTATTCTCCGCATTAGCCGCCGCCGACTTGATAGTCTGCGCGACCTCGCGTGCCGCTTTATGCGGCATGTACTGCAGGATGGACAGTGCGCGACCAACCGGCTTACCGCGAACGAGATCCATCACTGGCCGCACCTTGAAGGCCGACATGCGCACATTGCGCGTTATTGCTTTAGCTTCCATACATTTGCCCTTGGGCGGTGAGCACCAGGTGCCCGACCGTTTACTTCATCTTGCCGCGCTTATCGGCCTTCTTGCCGCCGTGGCCGCGAAACGTGCGGGTCGGGGCAAACTCGCCGAGCTTATGGCCAACCATATTTTCCGTAACATAAACCGGCACATGCTGCTTACCATTATGGACAGCTATCGTATGGCCGATCATTTGTGGGAAGATCGTCGAATCGCGCGACCATGTGCGCAGTACACGCTTGTCGCCGGCCCGATTCATCTCCTCGACACGATCGAGCAAACGAATGTCAACATATGGCCCCTTTTTAGAAGAGCGTGACATTATTCCTCCTCAACTCAACGCCGCCGACGGGCGGGTTGTGAACCAGCTATGTAAGCGCGGGTTACAATCAACACAATCGCGCTATCATACCAGAAAATGGGGCGGGCGCTGGCCACACGCGCCGCGCTCGCCCTTAGTAAAACTACACCTTGTTGCGGCGGCGAACGATGAAGCGGTCGGTAACTTTGTTGTTACGCGTCTTCACACCACGTGCAGGCTTGCCCCACTTCGTCTTCGGCGTGCTCATACCGATTGGAGCGCGGCCCTCACCACCGCCGTGCGGATGGTCGCGCGGATTCATAGCTGTACCACGTACCTGCGGGCGTTTGCCCAGCCAGCGATTACGCCCAGCCTTACCGATGCGAATGTTCTGATGGTCGACATTGCCGACCTGGCCGATGGTCGCCATGCAGTTGACATGGAACATACGCATCTCACCGGATGGCATCCGGAGCGTGGCATAATCGCCCTCTTTAGCCATTAACTGAGCAGAAGCACCGGCACTACGAACCATAACACCACCGCGCCCGATTTGTAATTCGATGTTGTGGACTTGAGAACCCAACGGGATGGCGTGCAGCGGTAGCGCATTACCAACACGAATATCGGCATCAGGGCCACTCATCACTGTGTCGCCGACTTGGAGGCCAACAGGAGCAAGAATGTAACGCTTTTCGCCATCGCTGTAGTTCACTAGAGCGATGCGCGCGCTGCGGTTCGGATCGTACTCAATAGCAGCAACACGCCCGGGCATACCGAGTTTATTGCGCTTAAAGTCGATAATGCGGTAGTGGCGCTTATGGCCACCGCCACGATGGCGCACCGTGATGCGCCCTTGGTTGTTACGACCACCCTTCTTGCGCAGCGGCTCAAGCAAGCTGCGCTCGGGGTTCTTTTTCGTGATTTCCTCAAACGTCGACACCGACATGTTGCGCCGTCCGGCGGATGTCGGCTTATATTTACGCACACCCATAATGACAACTCCACATTCCGGGGCACAACTGCTTTAAGCAGCGGTCGCCCACCCTTTGCGGGTGCAGCGCGATTGCCGCACCCATTACTGGGATTTAGCTCTCGAAGAGCTCGATCCGATCGCCATCGGCGAGGGTAACGATCGCCTTCTTCCAATCGCGTTGATGGCCGAGTACTGTGCCGCGACGCTTCTGCTTGCCGCGCATGTTAATCGTGCGTACTTTCGTCACCGAGACACTAAAGATGTTCTCGATCGCACGCTTGATCTGGGGCTTGGATGCCTCACGATCTACCTCGAAGCAATACTGATTCAACTCCATCAGATTGGTATTCTTCTCGGTGATGAGCGGGCGAAGAATGATTTTATAGTCAGTCATTACGCCGCCTCCTCAGCAGCCAACGAAGGGCGGGTGCTTTTAGCAAGAAAGCCTTCGAGCACCTCGACAGACCCCTTCAGCATCACCACCGTATCGCAGGCCAGCAGATCGCGCACATTGATGTAGCTAGCCCAGAGCGTTTTTACATTCGGCAAATTATTAGCCGAGCGCTGCACAACAAGCGAAGCTTCGTTTTTTGTATCGAGCACGAGCAGCGTCTTACCGCTAATAGCGTGTGCTTCAAGTAACGAGAGCATATTGCGCGTACGCGGCACGTCGAAGCTAATCGCATCGACAAAGCGGATCTGATCGGCCGCGAACTTCACAGAAAGCGCCGAGCGCACCGCAAGCCGACGCATCTTGCGCGGCATGTTCTTGGTATACTTGCGCGGGTGCGGGCCGTGGGCAACACCACCGCCGGGCCGGTGGGGCGCGCGAACTGAACCCTGACGCGCGCGTCCGGTGCCCTTCTGGCGATACAGTTTACGTGTGCTGCCTTTTACCTCACCACGACCCTTAGTATTATGTGTACCAAGACGTGCGTTCGCGTGCTGCATCACGACATACTGGTGCATCAAGGCTACATTGGGTGTAACGCCGAAAATATATTCGTCCAGCGCGATCGAGCCGATCTGCTCGCCAGCCTGATTGTAAAGATTTGCTTCCATGCTGTTCACCTACACTTTCACCGCGCGGCGGACATAAATAAGGCCATTACGCGCGCCGGGAACAGAACCGCGAACCAGAAGCAAATTCTTGTCGGCCACTACATCGACAACCTCAAGATTTTGCACTGTGACGCGCTTACCGCCCATACGGCCAGCCATTTTCTGGCCCTTCCACACGCGGCCGGGTGTTGTACCAGCACCGATCGAACCAGGAGCACGATGGCGATCGCTCTGACCGTGGGTTTTAGGGCCGCCGCGAAAGCCATGACGCTTCACCACGCCAGCAAAACCACGACCCTTGGAGGTGCCAGCAATGTCAACCTTCTGACCAGGCTGGAACAGTTCGACGTTCAGCACCTCGCCCGGCTGATGCTCGGACGGGTTATCGGCGGAGAACTCACGGATATAACGAACCACCTTACCCGAGGCCTTCAGGTGGCCAAGGCGTGGGCGCGTAATCTTACGTTCCGGCACCTCCTCATAGCCAATCTGTACTGCCTCGTAGCCGTCGCGCTCCTTTGTACGCACCATCGTGACAACGCAAGGCCCAACCGAGAGCACCGTCACTGGAATGACTTCGCCTTTAGGGTTGAACACTTGCATCATTCCCACCTTGCGTCCCAACAAACCATGGATCATTACTGCTACCTCCGCAGCATGCATCCTGTGCATTGGCTGCTACTTCTTTTTAAACTTTTCCGTATGCTTTACGAGAATTACAGCTTGATCTCGATGTCTACGCCTGCTGGCAGGTTCAGCTTCATCAAGGCGTTAATCGTCTGCTGGCTCGGGTCGAGCACATCGATCAATCGCTTGTGCGTGCGAATTTCAAACTGCTCCTGCGAGTCCTTGTCGATAAAGGGCGAGCGCAGCACGCTGTACTTCTCGATCTTGGTCGGTAGCGGCACCGGGCCTGCAACCAGGGCACCCGTTCGCTCGGCGGCCTCAACAATCTGGCGCGCAGATTGATCGAGGATCTTGTGGTCATACGCCTTTAGGCGAATGCGAACCTTCTGTTTTGCCATTTGCTTCCTCATTCACGATGGACGATGAGCGCGTATTCGTTCATCGTCCATCGCCAATCCGAAATCAGCTAGTCTTGGATCTTGGTGACAACGCCAGCACCGACGGTGCGCCCGCCCTCACGGATGGCGAAGCGCAGCCCTTCTTCCATCGCCACCGGCACAATCAACTCGACGCCCATCACCACGTTGTCGCCC
>JAAUTF010000443.1 GCA_012031775.1 Candidatus Altimarinota bacterium
GCTAGCTGCATCGATCCGCAGCCGCGGCGGTGAGATCAACATGCAGACGACGATCCAACAGCTGTGCGTGAGCGGCGAGCGCGTGGATGGCTTAATGGTCGACGGCACGCAGATCGCGAGCGAAGGTGTGGTGCTGACAACGCAGACGCCGATCGCGCGGCGGTTGCTGCCGCCTGCGGCTGCGGACGTTTCGGCGCGTTGGAGTCGCCTCGAAGACTTTCTTGGCATCGTCTGCATGCTGCTGGTGCTCAAGCGCCCGCTCACACCTTACTACACGCTGAACATCACCGACAAATCCATCCCTTTCACCGGCGTGATCGAGACGACCAATCTGATCGATCCCGCCTGTGTCGGTGGCTACCACCTCGTCTATCTGCCAAAATATGTGTCGCCGCAGAGCCCATACGCCCAGATGAACGATGACGAGTTGCGCACGCGTTTTATGGGCTACTTGCGCACGATGTTTCCCGATCTGCGCGATGACGAGATCGCGGCTTCGTGGATCGGGCGCGAGCGCTATGTTGAACCGCTGCATCCGATCGGTATGACCGACGCGATCCCACCATTGGAGTGCGAGATAGCCGGTTTGTACCTGGCCAACACCGGCCAGATCTACCCACAGCTCACCAATGGCGAGTCGGTCAGCGCCTTTGCCCGCGAAACCGCGCGGGCAGTGGTAGCTGCGCAACGGCGGAACGGTAGCGCGGCGCGCGTCGAGCAACTTGTATAACGCAAAGGGAACTGCTATGAGCCAGCTGGTAGAGATCGCTCAGATGACGCTGCCGCGTCGCGCTCTGACGCCACGCGATACTGCCTGGCGTCGTATCCGCCTGTGTCTGGTTGTGGGCGATCTGCTCGCGCTTGCAGTTGCGTTTACGCTGGCATACGCGTTGCGCTTCTGGACAGGCTGGGATTTCTTTCAAGAGGGCGCGATGCGACCGGGCTTCTATGCAGGGGTCACGCTGGTCTTTGTCCCTTTCTGGATCGGGCTCTTTGCGCTCTATGGCCTGTACAATCCGCGTCGCCTTTTTCACGGGAGCCAAGAGTACGCGCTGGTGTTTAACGCCAGCCTGCTCGGCGTGGTGATGGTCGTCGTCTTTAGCTTCTTGATCCCAAGCTTTGTGATCGCGCGCGCCTGGCTTCTGCTGGCCTGGCTTTTGACGGTGGCGTCGGTGACGAGCTGGCGCTTTATCGCGCGCCGCTACGTCTACTCGCTGCGCCATAAGGGTCGTTTGATGGAGCGCACGGTGATCATCGGGGCGAACGCCGAGGGCCGGGCGGTTGCCGAGCATCTCTCTTCTTGGGCTGGCAGTGGCGCGCAGATCGTGGGCTTTATCGATGAGCAGTTGCCGATCGGTAGCGAAGTGCTCGGCGGCATGCCGGTGATCGGGCCAGCATCGGCTATTCAGTCGATTATCGAGCAGCATCATATCGATGTCGCGATCGTGGCCGATACCGCGATTGTGCGCGAGCGGCTGCCTATGATTGTCGGCGCGATGGAGAGTTTGCAACAGCTCGATGTGCGGCTCGCGCCGGGTCTCTTTGAGTTGCTCACGACGGGCGTGCGTGTGCAGGAGCAGGGCGGCGTGAATTTGCTGGCGCTCAACAAAACGCGTATCACCGGGCTGCACGCCTTCACCAAGATGTTGCTCGACCGAGGTGGTGCTCTGATCGGCCTCGTTGCGCTCGCTCCGCTCTTCGTGCTGATAGCGATTGCGGTCTATCTCGATAGCGGCGGCCCCGTCATCTACCGGCGGCGTGTGGTCGGCGTGGGCAAAATACCCTTCGACGCCTTCAAATTCCGCACCATGCATCGTAATGGCGATGCGCTGCTAACCGATGCGCAGCGGCAGGAGCTACGTGAGACGGGGAAACTCAAAGTTGATCCGCGCATCACGCGTGTTGGGCGCTACTTACGTAAGGCGAGCATCGACGAACTGCCCCAGCTCCTGAACGTGCTGTTCGGCCAGATGTCGCTCGTCGGCCCGCGGATGCTGACGGTTGAGGAATTGAGCCATTTTGGTCGCTGGCAGCATAATTTGCTGACGGTACGACCAGGGCTCACCGGGCTATGGCAGATTAGCGGGCGCAGCGACCTGGGCTATGAAGACCGGGTGCGGCTCGATATGCACTATATCCGCAACTATTCGATCTGGCTCGACCTCTCGATTATTCTGCGAACCGTGCCGAGCCTTCTTTCAGGCAAGGGCGCGTATTAGGAAGAATTCAGGCGTCAGGCGTCAGCATTCAAAAGTACAGCGCCAGCAAAGTGTTGCTACAGCGTGGTGCTCATACCGCCGTTACTGATTGCTGAAGCCGCCTTTTGGCTTTGGTAAGCGCTAAAGTTTCAATGCAGGAGGAACTCCGTGCCAGCTAAACTACGAGCCGCCGTGATCGGCGTCGGCAGTATGGGCAAGAACCACGCGCGCATCTACGCAGACCTAGAGGGAGTTGAGCTGGTCGCGGTTGCCGACCCGGAGCCTAGCTTGTGCAATGCGGTGGCGCAGAAGTACCGCTGTACCGGCTATGCTGATCACCGGGAGATGCTCGCCCGCGAACAGATAGACCTCGTCTCGGTGGTGGTGCCGACGCGCTTCCACTATGCGGTTGCGCTGGATGTGATCGAGGCCGGTGTGCCGCTCTTGATCGAAAAGCCGAATCGCAGCGACGGTCGAGCAGGGCCAGTTGCTGATCGACGCAGCACGACAGCGCGGCGTGCCTATGACAGTGGGCCATATCGAGCGCTTTAACCCCGCTGTTATCGCGCTGAAGCAGCGCCTGCTCGACCACGACTTGGGCCAGATCTTTCAGATCAGCGCCCGCCGCGTTGGGCCGTTTCCGGCGCGTATCGGTGATGTTGGTGTGGCGGTTGACCTTGCGACGCACGATATGGATATTTTGCACTATCTCACCGAGACAAGCATCCGGCGTATGCATGTCGAGCTTGGGCGGCATTTGCATCACCACCACGAGGATATGCTGAGCGCCATTTTGCGCTTCTCGAACGGTATTGTCGGTATGTTGGAGATCAATTGGCTTACGCCGACGAAGATCCGCGAGCTGGCGGTAGTCGGCGAGCGCGGTATGCTTGTGGCGAATTACCTGACGCAAGACCTGGTGTTCTACGAGAACGACAGCTGTGCGGGCCAGCACTGGCCGGCATTGGCGGTGATGGGTGTGACTGAGGGCCAGATGGTGCGTCTGAAAGTGCAGCGTCGCGAACCACTCTATGAAGAGCTGCGCTCGTTTATGGTCGCAGTGCGCGACGGCCACGCGCCGGCGATGCGGCCCGAAGACGCGCTTAACGCGCTGGTGATGGCTCATCGGTTGATCGAAGCCGCAGATCCGGTTGAGGTCGCTGAAGTGCTTGAGCCAACGAAGCAGGCTGTGCTTGTGGAACGCGCTGTTGGAGTGTGAGGCTGTGCAGGCACCAGGGGGCGCTCGACGATTTTGTCGTCGAGCGCCCCTGGCTGCTTTTTATTGGTTGGAAGCTATACCCCAGGTCGCGCACACGCACGATGTGGGTAGGTTTAAGAGGATCGGGCTCGATCTTACGGCGCAGGCGACCGATGTAGACCGGCACCAGGTTGCTCTCGATGCCATAGCCATACCCCCAGATCTTTTCGAGGAGCTGGCGTGAACTGAGGATCGAGCGCGAGTTCTGCATCAAGTAGTAGAGTAATTGGAATTCGCGCTCGGTTAGATTTTCTTCGGCTTTGCCCCGGATCACCACGCGACGCTTGACCGGATCGAGATGCATCCCACCGACTGAGAGCGGCTGATAGGTGACGTGAGTATTGTAGAACTCGTCGCCGTAGCGCCGCATTACCGCCTCAATACGCGCGAGCAGTTCGTTCGGGTCGTAGGGTTTGCCCAGGTAATCGTCGGCACCAAGCTTCAGGCCGACGACACGATCGTCGATCGTGTTTGCGGACGCTACAAAAATAATCGGCAGCTGATAGCGTGCGCGGATCTCACGACAGAGGATTGTCCCATTAATGTCGGAGCAGCCGTGGTCGAGGAGGATCAGATCGTAGTGGCTATCTTCTAGTGCAGTCAACACACTGCGGTCGTCGGCGGCGTGGCCAAGCTCGTAGCCAACATCTTCCAGTAAAAAACGGGTCATTTTTGTGTGAACAAGATCACTGCTCGCAACAAGCACTCGCATCATTGTCGGGCTTCCTCTCGCTTGCGACTTCACGCTCTTTCTGTTTACATCTGAGACGAAATGCAGCGTTGCTTTTTGTTGCAGGCACCATTTTGGATTTATATGTCAAAATTGTTATATTGAAGCAGGCTTCGCCTTAGGCTGGTCTTAAGTTTTATGGCTAGAGGGGTGCAGGTGTTGCCTGGCGAAGCCTGCACCCGAGTGCAGGCGTATCGATCGTACTGCCGAGGTTCGGCCCGGCGACTCGCGTGGAAGGTCGAACTAGGGTACAATGCCATATATCGCCCTGCTAGCTCGAAAAATGAGGTGAGACGTGACCAGTATTAACGGTCGCGAACATCGGGTTGTTCTTGAAGCGCGTAATATTACCAAGCGTTTTCCCGGCGTGGTTGCGAACGACCATATCTCCTTCACGTTGCACAAAGGTGAGATCCTCGCATTGCTCGGCGAGAACGGGGCCGGCAAGTCGACGCTGATGAACATTCTCTATGGGATGTACCAGCCCGACGAAGGTGAGATCGCCATTAACGGTAGGCAGGTCACGCTGAGCGGCCCCAGTGAAGCGATCGCTATGGGTATCGGCATGGTGCATCAGCATTTTCAGCTGGTGCCGGTGATGACGGTCGCCGAGAATATTGTGCTGGGTACCGAAATTACCGCTGGGCCGTTCCTCGCGCGGCGGCGCGCTGATGCAGAGATCCGTAAAATATCACACGCCTATGGCCTCGATGTCGATCCGCATGCGCTGATCGCTGATCTGCCGGTTGGCGCGCAGCAGCGCGTCGAGATCGTGAAGGCACTGTATCGCAACGCCGATATTCTGATCCTCGATGAGCCCACTGCTGTGCTCACCCCGCAAGAGGCTGATGACCTGTTCAAGGTGATGCACTCCCTTACCGAGCAGGGCAAATCGATTATTTTTATCACCCACAAGCTGCGTGAAGTCCTCGCTATCGCTCACCGTGTCGTGGTATTGCGGATGGGCAACGTTGTCGGCGAGACAACGCCTGCTAAGGCGACGGAGGGTTCACTAGCGGCGATGATGGTGGGCCGCGAGGTACTGCTGCGGGTGGAAAAAACGCCGGCCAGGGCTGGGAGGCCGCCGAGAGCGAACTGGCCCTGGAGGGCTGGACGCGCCGGCGCCGGGTGATCGC
>JAAUTF010000444.1 GCA_012031775.1 Candidatus Altimarinota bacterium
GCGGGTAGGGCGTAAGAAAAAGCAGGTTCAGGCCCACGCATCCCCCTTGCTAGCAGCAGGAACGGGCCAATGAGGCGGATGGATGAGATAGACCGTGCCATCTGAGCCGTGTTGCCAACAGTCGAAGAATTGAGCGATGTGATAGCGACGTTCGACGACTGCCAGCGATGCCCCGGCCGGGTCGGCGGTATAGACCGTGTCGGCGGTGAGACCGGTGACAACCAGCAAATGGCCGGGCGAGCGCGGGATGGCTGCGTTCGCTAATTCGCCTTCCTGCCACGCGATACTGACGATCACGGGCACACCAGTTGCAAGCCAGCGCCCGAGCTGATCGAGGCGCTGCAAACGGGTAACATAGGCCAGGAGACCAAGGCTCGCCGCATAAGCCGTGTTAAACCCCCAGTTGCCGGTGCCATCGTAGACGGGGTCGAAGACGGCAGGTGCGACGAGTTGCGGCACACAGGCGGCAGCAGTGAAGGGCACAAGGCGTGGATCTGCGGTGCGATGCTGCCAGTAGGCCAAAACCATGGCCAGGGCGGTCGGGCTGCACCAGCCAGCTCGTCGGGATACGTGTATTGAGAATAATGTATTGGGAGAGCAAGCTGTACGGCGTGAGGGACGGCGAGTGCCTGTGCGCGATCGGGCAGATCAGCGCTATCGGCCATCCACAGAGCAAAAAAGTGGAGGGCTGAGTGCGTGGAAGCTGTGGCATCGCCAAAGACGATGCGCACCTGAACAGCATCGGCGGGTTGCGACAGCACCAGCGTATCGGTCGCTACACGGCCATTGTCGTCGCGCTGAGCATCGAAGCTGTATCGTTCGTGCAGCGACCAGCGCGCGAGGCGGTACCAATCGCTCCAGCGTGCCATACAGCGGACACGCAGCTGGACTTCGACACACGCTGTGCTTGCCTCGACCAAGCCCCAGGAGGGAATAATCTCACGGCAGCCGTCGGGTGTCACGAGTGGCGGGCTGGTGAGCGTTGCTTCATCGCTAGACCAATGAAGGATCGAGGCAGAGTGCCACACATGGAATGCCGACATAATTAGACCATCCCTCGCTGTAAAGCCACCGCCACCGCTTCGGCGCGGCTCTGCACATCGAGCTTGGCGAAAATGTTGCTCAGGTGCGATTTAATCGTATTCTCGGAGAGGCTGAGCTGCATGGCGATCTGTTTATTGCTTTTACCGTGAACAAGTTCGCGCAGTACATCGAACTCGCGTTGAGAGAGCTGCTCGCCGGTTTCGGCTTGGTGCATACGCCCGAGTACGCGTGCAGCCACGCTCGGCTCAAGCGGAGAACCGCCCTGCATCAAGGCACGCACTGCGCGCAGTAATTCATCAGGAAGCGCGTCTTTGAGCAAGTAGCCCTGGGCACCAGCAGCGAGGGCCGACCCAATATACTCATCGGTATCGTAGGTTGTTAACACGAGAAACCGTGTCAACGGCGCGCCACTGCGCGACTGGCGCATAACTTCAACCCCGTTCAGCCCAGGCAAACGTAGATCGAGCAAAACGACATCAGGCTGTGTTTCGCGGATGAGGCGTAGCGCCTCGGGGCCATCGGCGGCCTCGCCGACCAGTTCGATATCGGCCTCCCAGCGCAGCATTGCGACCAATCCGTGGCGCACAACCGGGTGATCATCAACGACGAGGACATTGATCATGCGGCATACCTCGCTTCCTGCGACAGCTCACCCGCAGCAAGTGGCGATTCACGTGGGATGCAGGCGCTCACCTCGGCACCTGGGCGATTGCACAGATCCAAGGTGCCGCCGAGGGCGCTGAGCCGTTCGCGCATGCCGAGCAGGCCGAAGCCGACGAACGGCCCGCTATACATTTCGGGCCGTGTAAAAACATCGGCCGGAAAACCACACCCATTGTCGGCGATCGTCAAGCGCACGGCATCCCGTTCATAGTCCAGCACGATCGTAGCCTGGCTCGCCTGAGCATGTTTAGCGACGTTGGCGAGGCTCTCTTGGGTTACGCGCAATAGCGCCGTCTCAGCTTGTGGCGTTAGCGGCCACGGCTCTCCTCGCTGCAAAAACTGCACCGTGATGCTCTGCCTACTGCTGTGGATTGCAAGCGTATGCAAGGCATCGCCAAGGTCACCGCGTTCGAGCAGCGGCGCGCGCAAATTCCAGACCGAGCGCCGTGCTTCAGCAAGGGATTCTCGCGCCATCTGCTGAGCGAGCCGTATATTGGTTTGCAAATCCGCAGCTATTGCGCTATCGAGTTGCGGGCGGATGTGCTCGATGCCGCGCTGTGCCGCACCGAGTTGCACAACAACACCGGTGAGGCCTTGAGCAAGCGTATCGTGAATATCGCGCGCGAGCCGTGTGCGCTCTTCAAGCGTAGCCTTCTCCTGAGCCTGACTGAGCAGCGTAGCCGTCTGCTGCTGCACACGAACTTCAAGCTGAGCGCTGAACGTGGCCAACTCCGCAGCCTGGCCGCGACTGCGGTGCAAGGCGCTCTGGAGATCGTTGGAAAGTAACGAGGTGAGCCAGGCGATCGTCCAGAAGAGGCCGATCCAGAAGCCAATTGAAAGAAAGGTCATCGGTGATTGTGGCTCCAGGCCAGGAAGAAAGGGGTCGGGTGGGAGAAGATCATAGTACTGCAAGCCGCCAAAGCAAATCACCAGCGCACTCGCGACCACCGCCGTGATAATACTGCCCTGGCGATCAAAAAGCAGGCCAGCGGCGAGGATGGGAATCGTCATCAAGGCGGGTAAAAACGATGTAACACCGCCACTCAGGCCAACAAAAGTTGTCTGCAAAGTCCAGAAGCCGATCAGCAAGAGGGCCGAGATCGTAGGGCGCTGCAAGCGCACCAGGGTGATCGTGGCGACAATAAAGACGCCAAATACGATAAAAGGGGCGATCGGAAATCTTCCGCCTCCGGTGGGAGGAGGTGGGGGTAGTTCCTGACCGGTGATCAGGCGTAACACCGCCGACACCGCGACGATGATGATCAGGGGTAGCATCACGAGCGGCAAGACACGCAGCACCAGCGTACCGCGCCGTTTGCGCTCATGGCTGACAGCTTCTTCTTCCATGTCTGCGATTGTACCATCTCTGCCAAGCAGTGCGCTCACCCATTCGGACGACGCGAAATCACCGCATCTGTCCCTCTTCGTTCACCGCTGCGAGGGGCGAAACGCAATGGGTTGAGCAGTACAGTAGGTGAGAGGGCACAGGTTGCAGGCGACAGAGAGGAAAAGATGACAGATACGACAGCATCACGGCGGCGGGGGCTTAATCGCTGGTGGCTTATGGGCGGGATTAGCGTGATTATCACGGCAATTATCGCGGCGATCGCGCTTACCGCTGGCCCCACGCAACCGACGACGGCAGAGGTAACAACTGTGCGAGTCGAGCGCGACGCGGTGATCGCAACGGTGAGCGGCAGCGGCACAATCGAGGCGGATCAGATACTGGCGGTACCATTTCAAACGAGCGGTAAAGTCGTCGAGGTACTGGTGGAGCAAGGGATGACAGTACAGGCCGACCAGCCGCTTGCCCAACTCGACACGCAAGAGCTCGAACTGCAAGTCGCTCAGGCCGAAGCCAACCTGGAAAGTGCGCTCGCCCGGCTCGAGCAAGAGCAGCAGGGCAATTCGACGCCGCAAGACATTGCAGCACAGGCGGCGGGTGTCGCCAACGCACGGGCCAACCTGGAGAAAACGCGCAGCGGCAATGTAACCGGTGCCGATATGGCATCGGCAGAAGCAGCACTCCGATCGGCGCAGGCGCAACTCGATGCGCTACTTAGCGGCCCAGACGCCGAAAATGTTACGCAGGCGCAGCTCGGGTCGACCAGGCGCGCTCGCAACTGGAGTCGCAGCGGAACAGCCTGTCGGTGGCCAAAACGACTGCCGAATCTGATGTGCAAACGGCAGCGAACGAGCTGCGCGACGCGCAAACCGAGTATAGCCAGATCTATTGGGACAACCGTCAGATTGAAGAGCGCATCGACGATCTGCCGCAGAGTAACCGCGATCGGGAAGAGCAAGCACAACGGGCTGTTCAAAACGCCGAAGAAGCCATGCGCCAGTCGCAACTGCGGTTCGAAGAGGCACAAGCCAGCGAAGTGACGGGGTTACAGCAGGCGGAGGCCGATGTCGCCGATGCCGAGTCGCGGCTGCGCGCTGCCCAGGAAGGGGCCAGCCGTGAGGACATCATTCAGGCCGAAGCGACGATCGCGCAGCGCCGGGCCGATCTGCAAGGGCTGCGCAGTGGTGGCACCGCCGCCGACATCGCCGCAGCGCAGGCCACGCTCGAACAGCAGATCGCAAACCTGGAGAAGCTAACGGCACCCGCGACAAAGAGCGATATCCGTATTCAAGCCGCCAGCGTGCGCGAGGCTGAACAGTCGCTCGCGCAGGCGCAGCTGAACTTAACCAACGCCACACTGCTGGCACCATTTGCTGGCGTGGTGACAACGGTGGACATCGTACCCGGTAGCTTTGTGACGAGCGGTAGCGGCATCATCACCATCATCAACCGCGATCCGCTGCACGTCGACCTGCGGCTGAACGAAAACGATGTCGCACAGGTGACTTTGGGCCAGAAGGTAGTATTGGGCATCGATGCTTTGCGCGATTGGCAGAATGAAGGCACCGTGAGCTACATCTCGCCGGTAGGCACGGACGCTAACGGCGTGGTGACCTTCGACGTGACGGTAGACTTCCCAGACGACGATGCGCGCGTCAAGGTCGGTATGAGCGCCAACGTGGATATCACGGTGTCGGAGAGAAGCGCCGTGCTGCTGGTGCCAAACACCGCATTACTACCAAACGGCAGCCAGCAAATCGTGCAGCGTCGTGCGATCGATGGCACTATTGGCACTGTGGTGGTGGAGACTGGCCTGACGGACGGTATACACACAGAGATCATCAGCGGACTCAACGAAGGCGACGAGATCGTCGCGGTGCCGAATATATCGAACGAGCCAGAGTCGGGCGGCCTCTTCCCGCTGCCATAAAACCTATGATAACGATCACCGATCTGACCAAAACGTATACCATGGGCGATGTCGCAGTCAAGGCGCTGAGAGGTGTATCGCTGCATATCGACCACGGTGAATTCGTGGCGATAATGGGGCCGAGCGGCAGCGGCAAAAGCACGCTGATGAATATGATCGGCTGCCTTGATATGCCAAGCAGCGGCAGCTATATGCTTGATGGTGAAGAAGTGGCGACGCTCACTGGCGACACGCTAGCCGAGGTGCGCGCGCGCAAGCTGGGCTTCGTTTTCAGCAATACATGTTGCTGCCGCGCCAGAGCGCGCTGCGTAACGTGGAAATGCCGATGATCTACCGCGGC
>JAAUTF010000445.1 GCA_012031775.1 Candidatus Altimarinota bacterium
GACCAAAGTAGCGCATCAATGGGCACGCGCCAGCCCCAGCGCCGCGCCGCCAAGCCGCTCGCGCGCGGTCAAACGCCCCCGCAGCGCAGCTCAAAAAAGCGGTCGCGCAATGCGCGATCGAGGCAAAAATTGCGCCAGAGTTCGTCTTCAAAGATGATGAGGGTCATTGCCTGTTCTGGTTCACTATCTAACACTGAGTATAGAGCAAATACCGCTTTACTCATTCGGTGCGCTCTGTGCTCTGTGCTCTGAGTTCTCGGTTCTCAATTTTCTGCTTTGCGCCTCAATTCATCCTCTGATCAGCGCCATAATCGCCGCCGTCAGCTTCTGGCCATCGTGGCGCAACACCCGCACCGCACGGCTTTCGCCAGGGTTGTTCAGCGATGTCGAGTACTGGATCACCGAGCTCGAAAGATCGGTCTCGACCACAGTACTGCCCTCAACCATAACACTACGCTCGGTGGCGCGGTCGCCGGCAACAATCGCCGTCTCTTCGTATTCGTCGGGGCTGAGGTAGACCGGCTCTTGATGCGCAGCAGCATACATACGATGGATCTCAGACTCAATACGCTGCGCGTTGACAAGCACAAAATCGGGCGTGACGCCATAGCGCCGGAGCTGACGAATATGATCGCCCACGGTGAAACCGGTCGTCAGACCCGGCTCCGTCATCAGGTTGCAGACATAAATTTTGCGCGCCTTGCTAGCCTGTACCGCCGCGCGAAATTCTTCGATCAAGAGGTTTGGCAGCACGCTCTCGAACAGGCTACCCGGCCCCAGCACGATCGCATCAGCATCGCGCACCGCATCGAGCGCCAGACGCGTCACCGGCGGCAGAGTTTCGCCGACGCGTGGCGGATCGAGATGTAACTCAACCACGTGGCGCTCGGCAAGATGCGTATCGAGATCGACGTGTTTAACATCAACCACCTGGCCATCGTCGAGCTTTACCATCACCGCGAGCGGCTTCGGCATAGGGACGACAAAGTAGACATTCGGATAGCTGAGCAAGCCCGATGCGCGATAGTAGTACTCGACCGGATCTTGCACCGGCACAATACAGGTAAGGCGCTCGGCATATTCGCTGAGGTTCGCCAGCACTAGCATCCCGGCACCGCCCGAGAGCACCACGATACGCGGTGCGCGCCGCGAACGCTGATAACCAAGCACCAGTTCGTCACCGCCGGTCTGCTTGTCGCGCAGTGGAATGACCATGATCCCACTCAGGTTCCACACACCGGCGGCCAGCGCACCCAGGCCAGCCAGCAACAGCAGCACACCGCGCAAAGGGCGCGGCAAGAACTGCAAGGTGAGGAAACTGAAGAGCGTCGGCAGTTCGGCGGTGCGGTAAATATGGATAAAGAGATAAGCCACGCCCAGAGAGAGCAACACCACACCGATGAACATCAGCGCCAACGGGCGCACCAGATAGCTCAACGAGCCCAGGCGACGAGTGATAGTTTGCATAGAGGTAGTGTCTATACTGGGCTGCGCGCGTAAACTGCGCAACCCGCCACAGACATCCCTGTCAACTTTTTTGAATTTGCTCGCGCTGCTGATCGATCAGCATACGCAAGTTGCCGCCGTTGCGGGCGACCATCTCGGCCACAAAAAGGCCGGCGAGCATGGCGTCGGGGTAGAGCGTATAACGACCGAGCACGATCTCGCCTGCTGCCGTGCAGCCGAGCACCAGGTTATTCTTCTCTTGGTTGAGCAACTCGGCGATCCGCAGTGTCGGGTCGGGCAGCAACTCCAGTTTGAGGCCGGTAGCATCTTCCCAGGCTGCTGGGCGCGCGCTGAGCACAGCTAATGGTGAATTCGCGCCGGGCGGGGGAGCAACAACCACACCGCGCTGGCGATACTGACGGCTGAAATAGCTACTGAGCAGCAGCGCAACCTCCGTCAGTTCCAGCTGCTCGCCGTTTTTATCGACCACCCCGAGCGCGGTGCCATCGGCGGAGAACGCGAGGCCAACATGCGAGTCGCTTTCGCGCACCAGCTTGCGGAGGCGTGTCAGGCCCGACTCGGCAGGCAGCGGAGTCACTTTGCCGAAGAGTGGGTCAGGATCGCGGTTGATCTCGATGGCGCGCGTCTGGCCGTTCTCAACGATCAGCAGCGGGAAGGCCCCGGCCGTGGTACCGTTCATCGGGTCGACAAACATCGTCATCGCGACCCGGCGGATCAGGTCGATATCGACCTCGTCGCGCAGAGCGTCGAAATAAGGCGTGCGCAGATCGAGAATCTGCTCGGTGGGCAGCGCGTTGTTAATATCGGCAACCGGTGGAAAAGGCGCACGCACATCGGGCGTCGGCTGCTCGCCGCTCAACAAGCCGCCGCCGCCAGGCAGCAGCAGCACCAATCCATTGTAGGGGAAGGGGCGATTGCGCGCCGAGACAACGAGTGCGCAATTGGCAAGATTATGGTCGAGCGCAAACTGAATTGCCGGCAGCGGTGCAGGTGCTGCCGCCATGCGGATCGCAATTCCCTGTGCGCTCAGCGTCGCAACAACATCCTGAGCGAAGAGATTGGACATAAAGCGCGTATCATAAGCTACCAGGCACGTCCAACCGCGCTCGCCGATCGCTTTGGCCAGGGCATCGCAGCGCCCGCGCACCTGATCGAGCGTGAAATCAACCGCGAAGATGCCCTCCCAGAGATCGGCAAATGGTTGAAAGCGTGGGCTCATAGCCTTAGTGTGCGCTCGTTAGCGTGCGGAAATCCGCTACCGCAGCGAGCATCAGATCGCGGATCTCACGGACGCGCGGCTCGCTTTCGGCTTCGAAGCGTGTGGTGATAGCCGGCTCGGTATTCGATGCTCGCACCAGGCCCCAACCATCGCCGAACTCGACACGGCAGCCATCAACCTCGAGCACTTCGTAATCGCGTTTGAAACGCTCGATCAGGTACTCGACAAGTTTGAACTTTTGCGCCTCATCGAAGGGGATACGGCCCTCATCGAGCGAGGGCAGCTCGGGAAAGGGCTGGAGAGCCACACTGAGCGTTGTATTCAAGCAGTAGAGCGCATAGATCAGGTGCGCCCCGGCGAAAGTGCCATCGTCGTAGTAATGGCCAGGAAACGTCGCGAAAGTGTGGCCGCTTAACTCGCCGCCGAGCACAGCGTTCACCTCGCGCATCTTAGCCGAGCAACTGCTATAGCCCGTCTTCCACATAATCGGCTCACCGCCGAGCGCGCGAATGGCGCGCGAAAGCACCGCGCTGCACTTCACATCGAAGACCACCGGCCCCTTCCGCTGGGCTAGCAGGTATTGGGCCAGCACAATCAGGTAGCGGTCGGCATAAATAATCGTGCCATCACCATCGACCACGCCGAGCCGATCGCCATCACCGTCGAGGGCAATGCCGATACTGGCCTGATGTTCGCGTACGGCTGCGATCAGCTGCTGTAGATTTTCGGCCTTGAGCGGATCGGGGTGATGGTTGGGGAAGGTACCATCGGGCTCGATAAAGAGCGGCACAACATCGAAGCCGAGCGCCGTGAAGGTGCGTATGCCGATCGGGCCGGCCACGCCGTTGCCACCATCGAGCACCACCCGTGGATGAAAGTCGGCGGGAAAGGGCAATGCCTTAACGACGCTAGCGACGTAGGCAGCGGCAACATCAGCGCTGCCAAGTGTGCCGTGGCCCTTGGCAAAAAACACCGCCTATCGCTAGGCGACCGATCTCTTGAATATCCTCGCTGCTCAGCGGCTCACCGCCAAAGGTAGGATGCGAGCGGCGGAGCTTCAAGCCGTTGTACTCGGGCGGATTATGACTGGCCGAGATGATCGCCCCGCCATCGACAGCAAGATGTTCAAGGGCGAAATACATCACCGGGGTTGGAACCTGGCCAACATCGATCACATCAAGGCCGGTGCTCAATGCACCCGCGATAAAAGCTGCCTGAAAGCGCGGCGAGCTGAGGCGCGCGTCGCGCGCCACCACGATCCGCGCCGACCCCTGGCGTAAAAAAACGTCCCGGCGGCCTGTCCGAGGGCGTAATACACAGCATCCGTGAGATCGATGTCGACAACGCCGCGAATATCGTAAGCGCGGAAAATGGTCGGGTTAAGCGCAGCAGCCATCAACCCCTCCTGGGCAAGTTTCGTGACGGAATCGTAACGTACCCGGCGGCATTCGTCAAGCAAGCATATCTAGAACAAATAAGCTTCTAAACACATTGGAAAGCATGTGGATAAGTCAGAATTACGCTTTTGTAATGCGGAATAAGCAATAGCGCCGAGTCGTGGTTGGATCTTTACAAATGGCAGGCGATCACGTATAATCAGCATATTCTAACGGTTACAATATGCAAGCGAAGGAGTTTGCGCCGTTAGTAGTGACACTGAGAGTTATGCTCTCAGTTCTTTATTTCTACACCCACCCCGGAAGCAGGGTCGCGCATGCGGTCCTTCCAAACTCTCAGCTTCCTGAGGTGGTTGCGAGAGCAGAGGCAGAGTGACGATGAGCGACAAGCCGACGTATATTACCCGCGAAGGTCGCGCCAAACTGGAGGCAGAACTCGAACAGCTTGTTACAGTCGAGCGTAAACAAGTAGCAGAGCGCATCGCGGCTGCCAAAGAGTTAGGCGATATCTCCGAGAGCGGGGAGTATGAGGATGCCAAGAAGTCGCAGTCACTCCTCGAAGGGCGTATCCGCGAAGTTAAAAGCATTCTTTCGCGCGCCGAGCTTATCGAAGACGGACATCACAACGGGAATGGTGAAGTGCGTGTTGGCTCGTCGGTAACAGTACGCTTCGAGGATGACAACGAAGAAGAGACGTGGACAATCGTCGGTAGCGCCGAGGCCAACCCGCGCGATGGGCGTATCTCCAACGAATCCCCGATCGGTTCGGCCCTGCTGGGTAAACGGTCACGCCAGAAGGTGACGGTGCAAACCCCCAACGGTGTCACAAAGCTGACGATCGTTAAGGTTCACTAGCGTATTCTCTACGGGTGCATTTGAGCCGCAGGACGGCGTCCTGCGCTCTTTGGGCTGTCTTAGTAATGGTATAATAAAGCTTGTTTTGGCCAGGAACGTATCTGTAGTCGTAGGTGGTGATAGTACCGTGCCACCACCTGGGGCCTTAGAAACCATACCGATGGAACTGAACGATCTGCAATCACAGCGCCGGGCCAAGCTCGACCGCCTGCGCGCGGCCGGGATTGAGGCTTTCCCGACGCGCAGCGCGCGCGATCATAGCATCGGCGAGGTGCTGGCACAGCTCGACGCGTTTATCGAAGCCGGTACCGTGGTCACGCTTGCGGGCCGTATCGTCGGCGCGCGCCGCGTAATGGGCAAGATCGCCTTTGCGCACATCGACG
>JAAUTF010000446.1 GCA_012031775.1 Candidatus Altimarinota bacterium
GCAGCGGCTGACGGCCGGCATCTGGTTCAGCAGCGCGGCGACGAAGGGCTGAAACAGATCGGCGCGCAGCAGCGTGACGCGCAGTTCAACCATATCGCGTGCCCGCGTTGGCAGCAGGGCCACCGTATACGGCTTGCTGGCAGCATCGGCGTGCAACGCCTCGGCGATCACCGGAGCCACCTGGCGCAGCACATCGAGGAACAGCGCCTGCGCGCCGTGGCCCTGCGGGCGTACGGGTGGCCCGCCCGCCAGCGGGTGCAGCCGCAGCACGAAAGCGTAGAGATCGGGGAAATCGGCCATGGCGACGCGCTCCTGGTAAGAGAACCCACGTTAGAATTCAGAATTCAGGAGTCAGGATTCAGAAGTATGAGCGCACCGGAACGCCCCTCGTTTGTGCAGTGCATTGTACTTCCAACTCCTAACTCTTGAATACTGGCGCGTCCACGATTCAGGGGCCGCATAGACACCACTGCGTGAGCGCGTCGGTACTTCTGAATCCTGAATTCTGACTCCTACGGAAAAGTATACCGCATCCCGCGCGGCAGCCCTACCCCCGACCCAACAACATAGTGCGGCCCTTGACAGCGCGCATTGGCGATCAGGCTGGCTGGCGGCATCGAAATAATATCGAAGGCGCGCAGCGTCCCTGCTGGCACATCGAGCGGGTTGAGCGGGCAGGCTGCCTGAAACGGGCCATCGCGCTCCTGCGCCACCAGTTCTTCCACCGTCACCAGCGTCTTGCTATGCCACTTACCCAGCCGTATCCAGCGCGGCAGACGCAACGGCTCCGCGCTCAGCACATAGCACACAAAGCTCGACTCGGGCGCAAGCTCTTTGGCGCGGCCAAAGGAGGGCGTATTGCGCTCAGCCTGTTTCATCTCGACGTGCAGAATCTCCTCGCCGTATTTGAAGGTAGCGAGCTGAAAGCCGACGCGCTCTGGAAGACCTGGTGTGACATAGACGTGATCGGCAAGCGGGCGTAAATCGTCAGCGTAATGCGGAACCTGCTCACGATGAAACCAGGGCGACTGCGCGAAGCCCAAGGCATAACTGAGCGCATAATTGTGCAGATAACGTCCTGTCTCGTAGAGCCGACCTAGCTCGCGGCTTGCGAAGAATAGCGGCTCGTGCAGCGTCAGGCGGCAGCGGTAAAGATACATGAGCCGCTCCTATTTCTTGGCCTTCTTCTGCACATACGCAGCGTGGTAAGTACCGCTATCGCGCGCGGCTGCCTGAAGTAGCTCGCGCATCCCATCCTCACTTCGCGTCCGCCCGCCCAGATCGGCGAGGAAGGAATCGAGCGCAGTCCCGTGCAAATGCTGATTGACCGCGATGCGATCTTCCTCAAGCAGTTGCGGGACGAGCGCGCGTGCTGCAGTGAGTGTCGCTGCAACGGAGATGGGCTGTGTAGCATCGATCGCCGCCTGTGCGTTCAACTCGTCGTAGATGCGCTGGGTGAAGTGCAGGTTCGAAAAATTTCACCGTCGGCGAGCACGATACCGAGGAGATGATTTGTTATTGTGCCCGTGCGCGTCGTCTGGGCACCATAGCGCCGGGTGCGCAAGACATTGCTCAATACATAGAGGAACAAGGGCGTGGTTAGATCGCGCACTGTGATTACAGCCGGAAACAGCGTTTGCGGTCGAACGTGATCTTGCTCATTGATCCGGCTCGTCACCTCACCCTTGCGGCTCATCGTACCGTCCTCATAGGGCGCGTTTAATGTGAAAGCCTCGTGGCTGGCGTCGAAAGCACTCAGGCTATAGGCGGTGTCGCTGTATACCTTCGACTTTTCCGAGCCAGCGTCGCCAATGGCAAAGCCATAGCTGATACAGTCGGGGCACTGTTTGCAGAAGTCCACATTGTAGTCACAGACCGGCAACCCTGTTTTGTCGATGGCGACCCCGCGATCATCAAGCTTACGATCTTTACCTTCACTGGCGTAGTCGGCGCTGATTAATCCGTAGCGGCGCAACAACTCACGGCCAACTAGTCGCTCCGGCGTGGTCTGCTTGCGCTTAAACATCGTGATCCTGGTAATCAAGGCACTGCTGCTGACGCCTGCGTGAACACGGGCAGTGTTCAATTCCCCATCGGTCTGAAACAGCGCATAGGAGTCAGTCTCGCGCAGAATCACGAGATGAGCGTAGTGACCACTGGGCCGCGGCGGCAAGGTGACAGGAAAAAAATTGGTGTTCAGCACGGATGATGCTCCTTATGATACAGTTTGCTGCTCGGTGTCCGTGTTTGTGTCGGCGTTCTGACTTTGGTCGACACGACTTTCGCGCTCACGCCACTCGCGGCGCTGCTCGGCCCGGTAGATCGCCTCGCAAGCGTTCTTGAGCAAATTCAGCTGCTTGCCAGCGAGCGCAGCTCGGTTGCCGCCGAAGGTCTGGCGGTAGATCTGCTCGACAATGTAACGGCTGAAGGATTCAAGGCTTGCCTGCCGGGTTTCGAAGGCGATCCACTTTGGAATAGTGCCGTCGGCATTGCCCCGATCGACATTCTCGATAAACTTCTCAAGCCGCCCCTGCACTACTTCCACCAGGGCTTCATCGTCGGCGAAGAGCCCGAGATCGGCTTCAAGGATGACATCAGTGGCTTCACTCAGCGGGCGCAGAATCTTGTTGGCGTTCGGTTCTCCGGCATGACGTAGAACTGGCGGTAGAGGCGCACCAGTTCTCTGGCGTGTGACATCGCGCTGCTCCCTCCTTCAAGATAGTGTTCGACTAGATCGATATACAGCATGGCCTTTGTTGTCGGCATCGTGTCGCTACCGTCCCGCCGCAGCCCCTTCTTTAAATAATGAAAGGCATACAGCGGGGATGTGGCCAGATTGCGTGCGAGCGATGGTAGTTCGTGCCAGCGATAATCGTAGCGCCCGGCAACCACCTTCGCATTGCCGTCGAGATGAATGAGGTAGGCCGCGACCAGGCGCCGCAGCGCTGGCAGCAACTGGTCGAGGTTGAGTCGTGGCTCCAGAGCAAGCCGACTGACAAATTGATGAGGGCCATCGAAGGCGACGGTCTCCGGTAACTCAGTAGCCTCTTGAATAATCGGGAGCAAGCTCTCGCTGGCGACCACCTTCACATCCAGCAGCAGCGGTAAGACGAGCGCTAGAAATGCTGGATTGACCCAGGCTTCCGCATCTTTCGCGTCGCGGTCGCCTGGCGGGAGGCCGATAAAGCTAAACGTGATCGGCTCGCTCTCAAGAAAGCGCAGTCGAAAGAGGCGATCATCGTCGTCGTGCTCAATCGCGCTAGGATGCAATAGCAGCGCTTCGAGACGTTGAAAGAGCTGCGGGCTCAGGTCTATCTGCGCATCGGGCTGATCGGGCGAGGGGGTCAGCAAGTGCCGGAGCGCGGTGAAGCTCACCCGCTTGAGCCGGTCGTGTAGCGCACGCAGCATTCGCAGGCTCTCAGTTGTAAAGAAGTAGGTGGGGTAGAAGAACAGATAGCGTAGCTTGCGCTTCTCAAAGTTGCCACCGCTCTCGCGCCCGCGTTTCATCAGAAGCTGCCGCAGCATCATCTCTGCCCCGCAGATGGCGCAAATGCGGCGAATAGCTTTGCCACTGTGCAGCGGCTGCTTGTTGGTATAGACCATGGGCGCAAAGAGGATTGCGGCTTCCTGTTGCTCGCTCACGCTATAGGGAGAAGAGCACAGACCACACACATTCGTCGCGCCCCGGCCACTTTTGCGCGCGCACTGTAGCGTAGCAATTCCGTTTGGAGCCGGTTGGTCAAATCGTCGGCGCTCAGCGTGCCAAAGCGGAGATGATCGACGACGTACTGCTGCAGCTCCGCCCAACCGCTAGCAGCCGCAGGCTCCGTCCGGGGCAACTGCTCGGCTACTGCGGCTGCGAGCGCGTGGAGTCGCTCGACCCATTGTTGCTCATCAAGGCCAGGTGTATTGCGTCGGTAGACGCCAGCGGCGTAGTACCAGCCGTAGGGGACGCCGCCCGCTGTCCGGTTGCTGTTGATCTGCCGCACGAGCGGGCGTAGCTCGGGCACGCCCATCAGACCGAGTAACAGGCCCTCGGCATCGAGGGCTGGCGCGTGGGTGGCAGCGATCTTCACCAGCAGCGCGCAGGTCTCGGCGATACGATCGACTTCCACAACATCTGGCAGGGCAAGATCGGTATCATCAGGAACCATAGCTTTGGCTGCGATGTTCGCGTAGCGCTTGCCGGCGGTCGCCTCTTTGCCAGTAAGGCGTCGCTCGGCAAACTGGGCGACTATCTGCGCCAGGGCAGCCGGAGAAAAAAAGAGTTCGTAGTAATCAGCATATTTGATACCCTTGCCATCGCGGCTCAGCCCAGTGAGATTCGCCTGTAGCTGACGCTGGCATAGCTCACGGATACGGGCAACGACCGCCACACCCACAGCGGCGACTTCGGGAGCTAGCGGCGCTGATCGGCGCTCTACATAGACGACGCCAGTTGGAGCGTAGAGCAGCGGCTCACGTAGGCCCGGTGCGGCGTATGCTGCGAGCGCAGCGTTGTTGATGATACTTGTGAGAACGCCCCGCACATCGGCGAGATGATGATACGTTAGCTGTGCGCCTACCACGCCATCATCAAATCCTTCCAGAATACGTCGAATCGCTGGATGCTGAGCAGCTTCAACCGGTGTGCGCCCCAGATACGCAAGATAGTCGGCCAGCGTCGCCAGATCTGTGGCCAGGACAAGGCCACGCCGACCGTGCTGCGGAAGCCCTGGCAACGCCGCCAGATTGTGCATCGTGCCCCATTGTAGTTGAGTGTTTGTGGCGATGTACAGCACCTGGTGAAGGTTCGCTTGCAGACCGCCGATCGGGGCAAGAAAGGCATCAAGACCGAGTTGCACACACCACTCGCTGACGATCCGCTCGACATCTGCCAGGTTCACCGCAACGTTGACGGTATGATGCTGCAGGCCGATCGCCTGCAGCTGGCTATCCACCTGTGGCAATTTGAGCCAATCGTGAACGGTATAGCCAGCGCAGAACAAGCGATAGGTGGTTTCATCGAAGGCATCGACGAATCGGCGCACGCCCCAGCTGTGGAGCATTCGGGCGACACGGGCAGCTGGAAGCAGGCCATTGAGAATATGGGCGCGCATGCTTTGATCGTCGCCATAACGCGCCACTTCCTCAGCCGGAGCACCTGCTTCACGCTTCTTCACGACAAAGTCGCCGCCTTTGGCCGCTACGTGGCCGAGCAGTGCGGCGATATTTGGCGCGACATACTGTGCATAGTCAGCCAAAACCACGTCATCGCGCTCGATCGCCTGGCGTAAGAGCAGGCCAAAGAGCGGTTCGGCAGCGATACCAAGTACAA